>NZ_JBFWIJ010000042.1:0-11667 GCF_050256055.1 Sphaerochaeta sp.
GAGCGGACCTCAGCCGATTGTATTCCTGAGTACTCCCAATCCTTCGATGACGATCTCCACGGTATCCCCATGATGCATGCCGCTGATGCCACCCGGGGTTCCTGTCAAAATGATGTCTCCGGGGAGCAGGGTCATGACCTGTGAAAGATAATGCACCAAAAAGGGGACGGAAAAAATAAGGTTGCTGGTATTCGACTTCTGCATCGTCCTTCCGTTCACCTTGCTTTCAATGCTCAGGTTGGAGGGGTCCACCTCATCGCTGATGTAGGGCCCGAACGGGCAGAAGGTGTCGAAGCTCTTGGCAATCGTCCATTGCCCTTGCTTGGGTTGCAGATCCCGTGCAGTGATGTCATTGGCACAGGTATATCCCAGAATGTAGGAATTGACATCCTCCAAGGGGATGAAACGTCCCTTCTTGCCGATGACCACGGCAAGCTCGGCTTCATAGTCCAGCCGCTTGCACATTGCAGGATATTCCACGACCTTCCCCGGTGCCAAGGCGGCCGTGGATGGCTTGAGGAAAACCACCGGTTCGGTGGGGATGGGAAGTTGGAACTCCAGGGCATGGTCGCGGTAGTTCAAGCCGATGCAAACAGCCTTGGAATAGTCGCAGGGAGCAAGCAGCTCGACTGAGTCCAGACTGAGGTAGGTTTCGGTTTTGGTGTAGTGGTCGAAGGGGGAACCTTCAAGCACCTGGATGGTGGTATCATCAAGCAATCCGTAGGCGACGGTATTGTTGGTTTTGAAGCGTACGTATTTCATACAAGAAGCATAGCAAAGAGACGCGGGAAACACAATTGACAAAGCATGAGATTCCCAGCACCGTATAGGATATGAAACGGTATGCAAAATGTCCCTTGGCCCGAACCTGCGGCGCCTGTCAGTTGATGGAATTCTCCTATCCCAAGCAGTTGGATATGAAGATGCGGTATCTTGAGGAGTTGCTCGGCCATTTCGGTCCGATAGCCCCGATCCAAGGCATGGATGATCCCACCGGCTACAGAACGAAGATTCAGGCGGTATTCGGTTATGATTGGAAAAAGCAATTGGCAAGCGGCATCTACCGGCAGGGAACCCACCAATTGGTTCCCATTCATTCCTGCATGGTCCAGCATCCACTGGCCGACCGTATCCTCAAGACCATCCGTACGCTTTCCCATCGGTTCCAAGTCAGTGCCTATGATGAGGATACCGGCTTTGGATATCTCAGGCATGTGTTGATCAAGATCAGCAGAACAACCGGGGAAGCCATTGTCGTATTGGTCTGCGGTCAATGGCAGATCCCCTCAGCCCCGGACTTCCTTTCAGCCCTTCGCCAGCAGCATCCTGAGATAACAACCATCGCCGTACACATCAACCGTGAGCAAACCAGTATGGTACTCGGCGAACAGCCGGTGAAAGTCATCTGGGGCAAAGGGTTCATCGAAGAGCGTCTGTGTTCGCTGACTTTCCGGATTTCCCCCACTTCCTTTTTCCAGGTCAATGTACAACAAGCCGAGGTCTTGTATACGCTTGCCATGCGTATGGCCCGGATCACCAAGGACGATCTCATCGTCGATGCCTACTGCGGAACAGGCACCATCGCCCTCATTGCAGCCAAAGAGGGGGCAAAGGAGGTGTTGGGCATCGAATCGAACGAACAGGCAGTCGAGGATGCCAAGGCGAATGCAGAGCGCAATGGACTGGACAATGCGCAGTTCATTACCGCCGATGCATCTGTATACCTGAAGGAAATGGCCAAACAGAAGAAATCCTGCGATGTTCTCTTTCTTGATCCTCCCCGCAGCGGCAGTGATGAACGGTTCTTATCTGCCGCCATCAGGCTTCGACCCAAGCGCATCGTCTATATTTCGTGCAATCCCAAAACCTTGGAACGTGATCTCAAGTATATACTCCAGTTTGGACCGTATCGGGTGGTGGGTATGCAACCGGTGGACATGTTTCCGCATACCGACCATATCGAGACGGTGGTATTACTGTCGAGGCTGGAAGCGTGAACGTATCCAAAAGTTATGGGAAGTGGGGCGTGGGTTGGTTAGAATTTTCTCAATTGCCCAGTATCCACTCGGCGATATCATCCAATACTTCGGCCGACATTGTTTGAGGGATCTTGTATTCCTTTTTTGCGTCCTTGACTTTTGCATACACCGACTTCATGAACAAATGATTGAGTCCGGGGTAGATCTTGAATTGGACATTGGGTTTTCCTGCACAAATTTGCTGGTATAGAGCATAATCCTTTTCCATTGAAACTTGGAAATCCTTATCGCCTTGCAAAATCAGAACAGGTTTCTCAATCTTGGACAGATACTCGGCAGTGGGATGGCTGGCCATCTCTTTGAAATACCATGCATAGGATTTTCCCAGGATCTTTGTGGCTTTTGCTTCTTCCTCGCTCATGACGGCGATGGCATCAAATTTGGATTTGAGCCCTGCGATTTGCTTGGTTGCGATCTTTCTCAGGAATTTGGGCAGTTGATCGAGCACAGCATAGTTTTGGCTCATGATGATATCAGCCAAAGTGCGTGGCGAACCTGCGCAGATAATGATGCCGGCGAAATTCCCGCCTTCAGCATCGATGCGCGGTGCAAGCATGCCTCCAAGACTGTGGCCCAGTATGAACACCTTGTCAGGGTTTATTCTGGCATGACTTTTTGCCAGTTGGGCGGCAAGGATTGCGTCTTCGATTGTTTCGACTTCAACGGACGCATTTCCTTTGAGTTCTTCCACCAACTGCTTTCCGTATATCTTTGAACGCTTGTCGTAGCGAATCACTGCGATTCCTTTGGCTGATAATGCTTCTGCTATATCGCTGAAAGGCTTGTTTGCACCAATGCTCTCATTCATATCCGAAGGACCTGAGCCATGTACCAGCACCACAGCCGGTACGTGTGAGGTACAATGCTCCGGCATCGATAGAATCCCGTTCAATGGGTAGTTTGTTCCCTTGCCGATACATATCTGTTCGTTCATATTCATTGCCTCCCATCGCCTTTGTCAGGCTTTTCGTAGGAACTTCTGCATTTTTTGAACCAGCCGTTGATATTCGCGGTGGTCATGCAATGCATCAAAGGCCGGATTCATCAGGATATCATGCAACATGCTTTCCTTGATGACTTTCTCGCTTCGCGGTGTGGATGCCTCGAAGTCATGCAAAAACGGGTCGACCAGGTCGAAAAAGGAATCCCCCTGCAACGCGAAGGGGAAGAAATCTCCTACGCAGGTATCCACAAATTCATCAAGGAGTGCAAGCGCTTTTTCGGTTATATGGTTCGCGCAATACATCTGCGCGCCCAAGGCATCAAGCAGAATGACATTGTTTGGGTTCAGATGTTTCATATTGAAAATCCGTGCAAAGTCCGCTGCCCGCACATAGGCTTCCTCCGCTTTCCCGAACGTATCCATATTCTGTTGCAGGATGTTCAGCAATATTTGGAAAGATGCCATCACATACTGGTATAACTCTGCTTGCAGCGTCTCTTTCGCTTTGTCGACCGCTCCCATACTCTGGTACGCTTGTGAGACCAATATACCCTCAGCCAGTATGCGTTTCGGTCTATCCCCAAGCAAATCCAGGACTTCTTGCGGATTCTTCAGCGCCAAGCAACATATCGCCTGATACAACACCGCTTCCCTGTTCAATCGTACATCTCCACTTTCCTTCTGTATCCGTTCGCAGAGCGCTACGGTTTCGTGCAGAAGAGCCTCCTGTTGTTGCAGACTTTCAGCAAGCATAAAGTGGTTTGTGTACAACTTGGCGATGTAAAGCAAGAGCGGAAAGCAGGAATAATACTTCTTGATGATGGTTGCACAATTTGCAATCACCTTGGTAAACGGCAGACGAGCAAAATCCTCAGCCAGCTGGATGTAGAGCTCATTGATGGCGGATTGTTCCAATTGCGGAGAATAGCCCATCAACTCATCAATGCTGATGGTGAAATATGCAGCAAGCGGTGGGAGAAAGGTGATATCAGGATAACTTTGCCCCGTTTCCCACTTGGATACCGATGCTTTGGATACACCGATAAATGCTGCAAGCTGATCCTGTGTGACACCTCGTTCCTTACGTTTGGTTGCTATGACCGATGCCAGATTGATTTCTTTCATCACCATCCCCTTCTCGTATAAATATATGGTTGACAATGTCAACTTACAAGCGACTTATAGGTTACTTTCCGCGGGAAAATCAACCACGGGGAAACACAACCATGCAGAGATGCGTATCAGATGGGGCGGCTGAAGTCCAATTGCTGTCTACAGACGAAGGCTTTCTTGGGGGAATTGCAAATTGCCCATATTCCTTGAGAAGAGACAGATCTGAACCCGGGCATATACGATTATGCTTGCCATTTGGGCCAAGGAGGAATACAAATGACAACATATTACATCATGAATTGTTGAAGATTTGCTTTGATGTCCATTGACCCGGGAGAAGAATTGTATGAGCAAGGTAGTTATTCAAGAATGCAGGAAGTATGATCTTGATACCATGATTCCACAAATCAATGCCGCCGTGGAGCTGCTCGGCGGGTGGGATGCATTTGTCAAACCGCAGGACAAGGTGTTGCTCAAGGTGAATCTGATCGGACCGAAAACCAGCGACTCTGCAGCTGTTACACACGCTGAGTTTGTACGGGCGGTGGTACGGATTCTGAAAGGGAAGGGTTGTACTGTCTGGATCGGTGACAGCTCGGGAGGTGCCATTGCGGGAATTGCGCCTACCAAGCAAGGGCTCAAGGTTTCCGGTTATCTGACGGTTGCTGAGGAAGAAGGAGCGGAAGTAAAGAATTTTGACCGTGAGGGCGTGGTGGCGGTACAACCGGAAAGTCGGTGCGAAGAAACCATGTATATTGCAAAGCCGATGTTCGATGCCGACGTAGTCATCAATCTGCCGAAATTCAAGACACACTCAGCCCAGATCTTTTCAGGAGCGGTAAAAAATGTATTCGGATGCATCCCCGGCCTGAAAAAGGCCAAATATCATAAAATGGCTCCCAATCCAAGTGATTTCGGCCAGATCATCTGTGATATCCATAAGGCGACGAACATCCGCCTTCATATCATGGACGGGATACAGGCAATGCAGGGGGAAGGCCCTACGGCAGGCAGTGCCTATCAGGCGAACAAAATCCTCGTAAGCGAGGATCCGTTGGCCTTGGACACGGTTGCAGCGAGCATGGTGGGGATTGCCGTGGAGGATGTGCCGATCCTGGAAACTGCCCGCACGCGGAATCTGGGAGAAAGCAAGCTTACCCAGATAACCCTTGCCGGAGATTACGATCATGTTCCTGAATTGGCTCGTTTTACCTTGCCCAAGCGATTCGGGGAAACCAGGAAGCGCAACAGCAAGGTCCTGGTCAAGGTCATTGATTTTTTTGCCACGCGCCCCAAGATCAATCTTGCTCTGTGCAGGAAATGCAATATGTGCGTGGAAAGTTGTCCGGTACAAGCAATTGACAAGGAAACGAAGCAGATTGATTATGATGCCTGCATTGAATGCATGTGCTGTCATGAACTCTGCATGCATAAGGCAGTGGAACTGGTAAACCAAAACAAGGTGGCGGGTCTGATATCAGGTTTTCTCAGAAAATAGGGATCGAAGGCGAACATCCAACCGCATAATCTCGATGGCATATACGTATTCAGGATGCAGGAGGTCGTCCATGGAAATTCAGGTACTGGAAAAGAACAGGGTGCGTATGGCACGCATCACGTGTGAGCATGTATTGATCAATGCGGTCGATGATGCGCTGGATCTGATGGCGACCATCCGTTACCAGACCGGTTGCAGTCGTATCATTCTTGACAGTACAGCCTTCACGGTGCAGTTTTTTGACTTGAAAACCAGGTTGGCCGGGGAGATCCTGCAAAAATTCTCAACCTATCAGATGAAGCTTGCCATCATCGGTGATTTTCTCCATGTTTCCAGCAAAAGTCTGAGGGATTTCATCTATGAAAGCAATACAGGTCATGACATATTCTTTGTTGCTTCTGAAGCACAAGCTGTCTCTCGATTGGCCGGTTCTGAAACCTGAACGGAAAAGAGGTGTCATAGGTTCTCTCTTCGGCTAGGAATATGATACTATTGGGGAGAACGCCGAGGAGTTTTTCATGATTACCTTCCCAGTTCTCTTCATCAATCTGCTTTCCATCATCATGATGGGCTTGGTCATTGCAGCTGCATGGATGGTACGTACAAAACGTGCTGCGAAGGAATTCTTCATCGCTTCCTGTTTCATGCTCATTTGGTCAATCGGTTCGTTCGCCGAGATGATCAGCTCGACCTTTACCGCAAAACTGTTCTGGCGCAATTTCACCCAGATCGGGGTGTTTCTTGCTCCGGTAGCTTCGCTTGTCTTTTCCTTGGCCTATACCGGTTTTTTCAGCCGTCATTTCAAACTGATCCGACGCCTGGTCTACCTGTTTCAGAGCTTGGGGGTGCTGTTGGTCTGTACGGATTGGCTGCACCATCTCATACGGGTCTCGGTGCACATGGTGAAGACCGATTTGTATGAGACGGTGGTGGTGGAAACCACCATTTTCGGAAAGATACTGGTCTCCTTCAATTTCCTGTTCATGTTGGTTGCTTTCTTCATCATGCTGTTCGCCACCATAACCGCCTCCAAGTCAACCCGTAACCAGATCATCGCCGTCCTTTTGGGCATGGTCATCCCCATCATCTATTCCTTGCTCAAGGTCATCAGTGATGAAAAGATTCTCGGTCTGATACCCATCTCCGGGGTGTTTGCACTCTCCGGGTTCTTCATGCTCCTCGGCATCCATCGGTATGACCTGTTCAGACTGACACCACTGGCACACCAGCAGGTGTTCCAGTTTCTGGGAGAAGGGATTGTCATCAGCAGCAACGATGCCCAGGTCATTGACGCCAATCCGGCAGCCAAAACACTCTTGGGTGAATCATATGCACAGATTGCCGAGAATCTGAAAAACCATGTCCCCCAGTGGCACCGAGTCGCATTGGAAGGACGAGAAGCAACGTTTGAAACCAGGATCGACAAGCGTTTTTTGAAAGCCACCCTGTATCCGATCACCAACAACCGCTCTGATTTGGTAGGTTCGGTTACCCTGTTCAAGGATATCACCAAGGAAAAGCAACAAATGGAATTGCTGCGCATCCGTGCCGAGGTGGATGGACTGACCGGGCTGCTCAATCGCCAAACATTCATAGAACAGGTCGAGCGACAGCTTGCCAAGAGCACCGAGGAAGTCCATCTTATTTATTTCGATCTGGACCACTTCAAACTGCTCAATGATGTACACGGACATCGCTCGGGAGATGCGGCATTGAAGATGCTCGGGACCTTGGTTCATACATTGTTCGACCACCGCTGTCTCTCTGGACGGATGGGCGGTGAGGAGTTTGCCGTTTTTTCAACGGTCTTCACCCGGGAGGAGATTCTTAAGAAAGCGGAGGCTTTGCGCGAGGCCGTGCAAAACTACCCATTCACCTATGGGGGGACCTTGTTGAAGATCACGATCTCCGTCGGAGTGGTGACTACCAGGAAACCGAGTTTCGACGACATCTATCTGCTTGCCGACAACCTGCTCTACCAAGCAAAACAAGAAGGCAGGAACTGCGTCCGGTCGAACTGACATCTGGACAGTATCCGACGCACTCGATAGAGTGTGTGCACTGGATGCAATCATGGTTGCTCGCCCTGACCGATAAGGACTAGTTCTATGGAACGTGCAGTCGATTCTCCCGCAACTTCAGTATTCAACCGCAGGATTGTTCTGTTTTTAGTCAGCCAGAACCTCTCGTTGTTCGGTTCCTCTGTGGTAGGGTATGCCATCATATGGTACATCACCTTGGAAACCTCGTCGGGTGTCTTCTTGATGCTTGCCACCCTTGCCCAGATGGTTCCCCATCTTTTGATCAGTCTTTACAGCGGAGTCTGGGCCGACCGGTACAATCGCAAATACCTGATCATGCTCTCCGACAGTTTCATCGCATTGGCTACCTTGGTGTTGGCATTGTTGTTCGGCCAAGGCTTTGGATCGATCCAAGCCTTGCTGGTCGTTTCGGTGATCCGCTCCTTGGGCGGCGGGGTGCAAGGACCGGCGGTCAATGCAATCATTCCCCAATTGGTTGAGCAGCAGCATCTGGTTCGTATCCAAGGCATCAACCAGAGCATCAATTCTGCTTTACTGTTGCTCTCCCCGGCCGTCGGTGGACTGATGCTCTCCCTCTTCTCACTGACTTGGACATTCTATCTTGATGTGCTTACTGCAACGTTGGCGGTGGTGGTATTCAGTTTCATCAAGGTCGGGAAACTTGTCAGAGATGCACAGCCGCATTCGGTGGCGAAGGACATGCGCATCGGGCTATCCTATACGCTCAGGCATCCGGTCCTGCGGAATCTGTTGGTCTGTTACAGTTTTTCCTTCTTTCTCATCACCCCTGCGGCCATTCTGACCCCGCTGATGATCGAGCGTTCCTTCGGTCCTGAAGTATGGCGGCTCACCCTCAATGAGATGGTCTGGACCCTCGGGGCCTTGGTCGGCGGCATTCTGGTTTCCTTGAAAGGGTCCTTCTCCAATAAGGGGAAGGCAATCGCATTCTCCCTGATGGCATTCGGCTTCTGCTTCGCCCTGTTGGGTATTGCACGCCCCTTCTGGGTGTATCTCGTCATCTTGGGATTGGGGGGAATCTTCATGCCGGTGATCAACACGGCGGAAATCGTGATGATCCAAGAGACCAGCGATGCAGAGAAGCTGGGCAGGGTTTTCTCGATTGTCCAGTTGATCGCAGGCAGTGCCATGCCGTTGGGAATCCTGTTGTTCGGTCCTTTGGCCGACCGATTCACAGTCGAGATTCTGTTGGTGATCAGTGGGATCCTGCTTGTCGTAGTCGGGCTTGTATATGCACGCAGCGTGTCCTCAAGGTCACCTGCCGTATCATAGATTCGGGACAACCTTGGTAACGAACAGTTCGATCAAACGGGGACTGAATACGATATTGCTCCGCTCGGCAAGGTAGGCGATTGCCGCTTCCTTGCTGATCGTATCG
This sequence comes from Sphaerochaeta sp., assembly GCF_050256055.1. Lineage (NCBI taxonomy): Bacteria > Pseudomonadati > Spirochaetota > Spirochaetia > Spirochaetales > Sphaerochaetaceae > Sphaerochaeta > Sphaerochaeta sp. Next base: position 9,032 of record NZ_JBFWIJ010000042.1, read on the forward strand.
CGCGTCAGGCTTGGACCGATCAAATCTGCATAGTTGTTGGCTAGGGCGAGAATTTGTGCCTCTTCGGCGATCGCTTCCCTGCGCAGTCCCTGCGGATAGCCGTTTCCATCCCACCGTTCATGATGGTGCAGCACCGCCTGTGCAAACGAAGCATACTCGCCGACCGATCGAAGGATGTTGTAGCCGATTTCCGCATGCCGTTTGAATTCCAGCAACTCGCTTCGGTTCAGGGATTCAAAGGGTTTGGTCAGCAGAGCCGGATCGAGGGCGATCTTTCCCAGGTCATGATAAAGTCCAGCCAGATACATATCCTGGACTTTGTGCTTGGGATATTCCAAGACCTTTGCGAAGGCGGCGCAAAGATCGGCAACCAGTTGGCTGTGGGTTCTAAGTGTTGCATCTAGACTGAACAACCGTTCCAACAGGGTGGATATGACTTCCTTCTTGAACGTCATGCTGCCCGAGAGTTTGTTCTGGTACATGACATCCTCAGCCACCTTGAAGGTGTCCTCAAGCGGTGACTCTTCTTCCTGCTTGACCGCATACCCGAAGGAAACCGACAGCTGGATTCCCTTGATCTGCTCCTTGACCAATGCCGCATTCAGACGTGTGACGATCGCTTGGGCATGCAAGGCATCGGTTTGGGGAAGCAGGAGGACGAATTCATCACCGCCGATACGGCTGACGATGTCTCCTTCCCGACACGTCTTGCGCAGGATTTCGGCGACCTTGCAAAGCAGGGCATCGCCGGCTTCATGTCCGAAGGCGTCGTTGGTCAGCTTCAATCCATCCACGTCGGCGAGTACCAAGGTCAAGGGATAATACATCTCATCGTCCATTTCCTGCTTCACCTGGTCGTAAAAACGACGGTTGTGCAGGGTGGTCAACGGATCGGTGAAGCTGAGCGAGATCATTTCGTGCTGTCGTTTCCGCTGTTCGGTATTGTCCCGGAAAACCAGGACAACCCCGGTTACTGCATGTTCCTCATCGAGAATGGGAGCAGCACTGTCATCGATGTACCGTTCGAATCCGTCACGGGCGATGAGGATGGTATCTTCGGCAAGTTCCACCGCCTTCTGTTTGGCCAGCACCTGGGCAACCGGGTTTGGACAGGGCTGTCGGTCCTTGCCGCACAGGATCTTGAACACTTCCTCGAAAGCCCGTCCTTTCGCTTCCTCATCACGCCACCCGGTGAGCTCCTCAGCCGACTTGTTCATAAATTGAACATTGCCATGTGCATCAGTCGAGATCACTCCATCGCCGACCGAACGCAAGGTGGTCTCAAAGAGCTTCTTCTCAAAGGCGAGTTGCGTCTCCGTATTACGTTGCTGGCTGATGTCGTCGATGATCATGGCGAAATAGCCGTATTCCGGACTGAAGGAGGAAATCCTGAAAAGCCGGTTCAGGCTGCTGCTGAACGCTTCGTAGCTCATCGATTGCCCGCTTACCGCCACCTTCCCATTGTTTTCAAGCCAATAGGGTTCCACATATCCCAACAGCTCGGTAATGCGCTTTCCCACCGATTCCTTGGGAATGAGGCCGGTCTGCAATTCGAAGTTCTCATTGACCCTGAGCAGGGTGAAGTCGTTGGGTTTTCCCGTATCGTCAAGTAGGATCCGGCAATAGGCGAAGCCTTGGTTCATCGCTTCAAAGAGTTTGCGACTTTCCGCTTCGCTGCGTGCCAGAGCCTCTGCATCCGCAATCCGCTGGCTGATGTCCGCATGGGTTCCGATCATCAGGACGGGATTGCCTTCCGCATCCCTTCTGATCACCTTGCCTTTACTGAGGATCCAGACCAAGTGCCCATCCTTGTGCCGCATTCTTAGGTCGCAGGAAAAAGTGGACAGGGTATGGTTGAAATGCGTTTCCAGACTAGTCTGGAGGTGGGGCAGGTCGCTTGGTTCCACCATCTTTTGGAATGCTGTGAACGTGAATGGTTCCAATTCCTGCTTCGAATAACCCAGCAGCTCGGCCCACGTCTCGTTGATCTGAATCGTTTCCAGGGGAATATTCCATTCCCAGCTTCCCAATTCGGAGGCTTGGATGACCCCGGCAAAGAGATCTCGTGCTTCTGTGAGCTGTTTCTGATCCTTTTGCTGCTGTTTTTGATAGCGATCCAGGCGTAGGATGGCCCCCCATCCGGCGAGGAAGGTGACCAAGATGATGAAGAACGGTTCCAGGAAGGAGACCCATCTGTCCACCGTATACCAATAGTTCATCTGTTGTTGGTGTGCTTCCAACAGTTGGTATTCCGCATTCTCAATGTCGGTGAGGATGGATTCCAGTCGGTCGGCGATGAATTGGGAATTATCCATCAGAGAAGGCATCTTGTTACTTGCAAACAGCTCTGCAGGGTTGTCGGCATAGGTGTCACGGTGCTGGAGAAGCGGTTGTACCGCTAGCTCGATCAAGGAATCGAACGAGACCTTGAGCATTTTGATCTTGCTTTGCTGCAGGTCATTGTCCACAGTCAGAATACCCAATCTGATCTGATGCTGGTCGAAGCTGTAGGTGTTGACCCCGATGTCCTCTAGAAATTTCCGTTCTCCGGTCAAAAGATATCCCCGCTCGGCAAGACGGATGTTCTGGAAGATTCGCATCAACGATTTTGTTTCTGCTATGACATCATAGGTACG
>NZ_JBFWIJ010000042.1:11767-13657 GCF_050256055.1 Sphaerochaeta sp.
GACCAATCGGCGAAGTCATAGTTTCTTCCGCCGGCGAGGTTGATCAAGGAAGGATCCTTCTGCATCTCATCGAAGAAGGCCTTCATGCGTTCGCCGTCGATGACTACCGGCATGCCGCCCATGGCAACATACTTGGTCAGCTTGTGCGCTTTCATGTAATCGCGGACAAAGGCTCCGGAAACCTTACCCATTTCGGAGTTGTTTCCCGCAAGATTCACATATCCGAAGGAGGTGTCGGTAAGTCCACGGTCGACGACGATGCATTTGACACCGGCATCATGGGCTTCCTTTACCACCGGGGTGAGGGGAGCGGACTCGTGGGGAAGAATCACCAGATAGTCCATGCCCCAGACCATGAGGTCCTCGACATCGGAGATCTGTTTTGCATAGCCGTCGGCATGCAGAACCTTGAACTCATACTTGCCCGGATATTTCTCCTGCAACTCCTTCACCGCCTTGTCTGCCCACCAGCCGATGCCTCCAGTCCAGCCGTGGTCAGGGGAAGGCACAGCAATACCAATCTTGGGAATGCTGGTTTTCGTCTCAGAGACGCCTTGGGCGAATACCAAGCCGACTGAGAAGACCATGCAAAGAACGACTACCAATGCTTTCTTCATTTCTTTCCTCCTGTATGCTTCGAACTATTTATTACCGTTGTTGTACTGCAAGAGTACTGCAACAATAATGACAAACCCTTTGACAGCCTGCTGCAGGAAGGCGCTGATTCCTCCCATGACAAGCATGTTGTTGATGATGCCCAGCATGACCGCACCGATCATTGTGCCGATGATGCTTCCTTTTCCCCCACTCATCAGCGTTCCGCCGATGACCGCCGCCGCGATGGCATCCATTTCATAGCCGGTGCAATCGCTGGGATTGATGCAGTTCAATCGGCTGGACCACATGATCGCGGTGATGCCCACGGTGAAACCCGTGATTACATAGGGAAGAAACTTGACCAATGAGACATTGATGGCCGAATACTTGGCCACTTGTTCATTGCTTCCCGTTGCACACAGGTAGCGTCCGAATGCGGTATGGTTGAGCACGACGTGCAATGCGATTCCGACCACCAGGAAACACCAGACCGGAATGGGGAAGCCAAGGAATATGCTGCTTCCCAGTTTCCCATATCCCATATTGACCGAGAGTATGGTCCCTGCGTTGGAGAAGTACTGGATCAGGGAACGGAAAATTGACAAGGTACCGAGGGTGACAATGAACGGCGCCATCTTGAATTTTGCAACCATGATGCCGTTGAGAGCCCCGCAGAACGAACCGAATGCCAAGGCGAACAAGAACGTAAGCACAATGCCCCAGGTGGAAGTGGGACCGAACAGGTTGAGCATGTAGATGGAAATTCCCCCGACAAAAGCCGTCATCGACCCGACCGAAAGGTCAATGCCTCCGGAGATGATGATCAACGTCATCCCCAATCCGATGATGCCGGTATAGGAGATTTGTCTGAGGATGTTCGTCAGGTTCCTGAATTTCAGGAAGTTGGGCCACCCGATGATGGTGGCGATGACTACAAGGATGATGAAAGCCATCCCCAACGAATGGTCCTTCAGCCTGAAGTTGCGAATGTAGGATACTATCTTGTTCTCACCCATTTTGTTCCATACCTTTCTTGATTCCTGTGGCATTGAAAACGATGTTTTCCTCGGTGACCTGGTCATATTCCAAACACCCTGCGATCCGTCCTTCCCGCATGACATAGACCCGGTTGCACATTCCTATGATTTCCTCCATCTCCGAGGAGATGAGGATGCAGCTGATTCCGTCCTTCGCCAGGCGATGGATGAACTCATAAATTTCCTTCTTTGCGTTGATGTCTATTCCCCTGGTCGGTTCGTCGAGGATGAGGATCCGAGGGTCGGTATCCATCCA
>NZ_JBFWIJ010000043.1:0-12681 GCF_050256055.1 Sphaerochaeta sp.
CGAGAAGCGGAAGCCCATGCGGAAGAGGACAAAATGGAACGAGCCCGCATCGATGCCCGCAACGAGGCTGACAGTTTGATCTACTCCACCGAGAAATCCTTGAAGGAATACGGGGACAAGATCACCAGCGAGGATAAGGCCACGATCGAAAGTGCAATATCCGACCTCAAGCACGTACTGGAGAACCAGAGTGCATCCGCCGAGGAGATCAAGGCAAAGAACGAGGCCTTGCAGCAAGCTTCCTACAAGCTGGCTGAGGAAGTATACAAGCAGAGTGCCGCACAAGGTGCCGATGCTTCTGCTTCCCAGTCGGAAAGCACATCTTCCTCTGAGACTTCTTCCAAGAAGCCTGCAAAGGATGGGGTAGAGGATGCCGATTTCGAAGTCGTAGACTAAGGAGTCGATACTCGGTAGTATAGCGTTACGGCAAAACATCATGTCGGCTCCGGCCGACATGTTGTTTCTGAGGTCAATCTGTTCTAAGGAAGTCGCATTGTGGCGAAACGTGATTATTATGAAGTGTTGGGAGTAGGTAAGACTGCCACACTGGAGGAAATTAAGAAGGCATACCGCAAGCTGGCGATTGCCAACCACCCTGACCGGAATCCGGGGGATAAGGCGGCTGAGGAACGCTTCAAGGAAGCGACCGAAGCCTATGATGTCCTGGGTGACGAAAAGAAACGCAAAATGTACGATCAATACGGCTTTGCGGGTATCGATGGTGCCAATGGTGCCGGACATGACTACTCCAACGTGTATCGTGACTTCAGCGATATTTTCGGTGGTGGCTTTGGCGGAGGCGGGTTTGAGGATATCTTCAGCTCCTTTTTTGGAGGTGGAGGCCGTTCCCAAGGTCGAGGTGGCCAACGGGGTCCTGAGGCCGGTTCTTCGCTGCGCTATGATGTGGATATAGATTTCAAGGATGCAGTTTTTGGAACGAAGGTGGAAGTTGCCTATTCCCATCAGATTGCCTGTGAGGAATGTCATGGATCCGGTTCACAGGGGGGATCGGGAACGAGAGTCTGTCCGACCTGCAACGGGAGCGGACAAGTCAGAAGAAACAGTGGTTTCTTTGCCATCGCCAGCACTTGCCCGACCTGCAACGGTTCCGGTCATGTGATCGAGAACCCTTGCACTTCCTGCCATGGAACAGGCTTGAAGCGCAAGCAGCAGAAAGTGAAGGTCTCCATTCCTGCCGGTGTCGACACGGGGAGCCGGGTGGTCCTTCGAGGTATGGGAGATGCGGGCCCTAATGGGGGTCCTGCCGGGGATCTGTACGTCTATATCAATGTGAAACCGCACAAGTTCTTTGTCCGACAGGATTACGACTTGTTCTGCCAGATTCCCATCTCCTTTACCCAGGCAGCTTTGGGTGCGGAAATTCAGGTTCCGACCATTGATGGGCAGTCAATCAAGGTGAACATTCCCGCTGGTATTCAGCATGGGAAGATGCTTCGAGTCAGGGAACGGGGTGTAACCAAACTCAATTCCACCGACCGAGGCGATATGTATCTCAAGCTGATGATCCAGACCCCGAAACGGTTGGGAATGAAGGCAAAGAAGTTGATGCAGGAACTGTCCGAAGCGCTCGGAGAAGAGACCGAGCCAAATCCGGTTCCGTTTGAGGAATCCTGAGCGCATTTGGGTGAAGAGCCTGCTGCAAGATTACGTAGGAGTACTACATGGGTGAGAAGATCATAGGCGTTCATGCAATAGAAGAAGGCCTCAAACGAGCGGCAGCGGGTTCTGTGCTCTATTTATGTCGAGGCATGGGTGGCCACACCCAGGCTTTGGAACGTCAGGCACAGTTGACGGGCAAGGTGATCGTCAAGAAGATCGCCAAAGTGGAAATGGACAGGATGGTCGACCAAGCCGATCATCGCGGTGCCGTCCTTGATTTGGTCGTTCCGACCAAAGGCGCGACTGCGCGCATTCCCAACCAATCGGTGAAAGAATTCTGCAGCACGTTGGGCGAGGACGAGGGAGCCTTGGTATTGGTGCTTGATGAGATAACCGATCCGCAGAATCTGGGAGCCATTCTTCGTTCAGCCGATCAATTTTCCGTTTCCCTGGTGGTTATCCCTGAGCGGAGAAGCGCCCAGGCGAATACCACGGTAGTGAAAGTTTCTTCGGGTGCCGCCCAGTATGTTCCGATGGCGACGGTGACCAACTTGAATCGTGAGATTGAATATCTCAAGTCTCAGGGGTTCTGGGTCTATGGCGCGGCAATGGATGGACAGGTGATCTACAAGACCAAGTTCCCCAAGCGTACCGTTCTGGTTATGGGCAACGAAGGCAAGGGAATCGGGCAGTTGACCCAACGTTTGTGCGACCACATCGTCACCATCCCGATGTCAGGCCATATCGATTCCCTGAACGTATCGGTGGCGGCAGGAATTCTGCTTTATGAGGTACGACGCCAACAAGCTGCAACATGATTGGGACATTTTAGGTGTTTTGTATAAGGGTGTAGTGTGAGACTGCACCCCTTTTTTATATCTATGCATCCTGTTTGCAGCCAAATGAATAAAAAAATAATCTTTTCTTGCGCTCTCCCTTTCTTTTCCGTATCATGAAGAGGAGGAAAATTTTCCTACGTAAGGAGAGAAGTAGAAATGAAAAAGACCTTTGCTCTGGTTCTTTGCATGCTGCTCGCAACTGGATTCCTGTTTGCAGCTGGTGCACAAGAAGCCCCGGCAGCCGCAAAACCCGCAGCTGCAAGTACGGACTTCCACATTGGAGTGGTCACCGGTACCGTTTCTCAGTCTGAAGACGACCTGCGGGGCGCAGAACGCCTGATTCAGGAATATGGTTCTGTCGCTGATGGAGGTATGATTCAGCATGTTACCTATCCTGACAACTTCATGGATGAAGCCGAAACCACCATCAGTGTGATCAGCGGTCTTGCTGATGATCCGAAGATGAAGGCCATTATTGTCAACCAGGCTGTTCCTGGTACCACTGAGGCTTTCCGCCGTATCAAGGAAAAGAGACCTGACATTCTCACCATCGCAGGTGAAGCTCATGAGGACCCGGGTGTCATCCAATCCGCAGCCGACCTTGCCGTCAACAACGACTTTGTGGCCCGTGGGTACCTGATCATCCGCACCGCACATGAACTTGGTTGTGATACATTTGTACACATTTCCTTCCCCAGACACCTCAGCTATGAGACCATGAGCCGCCGTGTTGCGATCATGCGTGCTACCTGTGCAGACCTCGGAATGAAGTTTGTCATGGAAACCGCTCCTGATCCGACCTCCGACGTTGGTGTCGCCGGTGCCCAGCAATACATTCTCGAGAAGGTTCCGGCCTGGATCGAGCAGTATGGTAAGAACGCTGCATTCTTCTGCACGAACGATGCCCACACCGAACCGTTGCTCAAGCAGCTTTTGGCTTATGGTGGGTACTTCATCGAAGCCGACCTTCCCAGCCCGTTGATGGGATATCCTGGAGCTCTGGGCATCGACCTCTCTGCTGAGGCTGGTGACTTCTCTGCAATCCTGAAGAAGGTTGAAGCTTCCATCGTCGCCAAGGGTGGCGCCGGTCGTTTCGGAACCTGGGCGTACTCCTATGGATACACCACCACTGCCGGCCTCGGCCAGCATGCCATCAATGTCATCAAGGGCGAAAGCGAACTGCTCAAGCTCTCCGATCTGATGAAGGCATACAACAAGTATACGCCGGGTGCTAGATGGAATGGTTCCTTCTATACGGATGTCAACACTGGCGTTCGCGCTCGCAACCATGTCTTGATTTATCAGGATACATACATCATGGGCAAGGGCTTCATGGGCAATGCCGATGTCGTCGTTCCCGAGAAGTATTTTACCATCAAATAGGTGACCCTGGTTGCATCCTATAGGGGGAGAGTGGTACTCTCCCCCTTTGTTGGCAAAGATGCACTACGTGGCTATGGCTGTTGTTTCTCTGGAGACAAGAGCCACAACCAAGTTTGTAAGGAAAGAACAGATGAATGAAAACGATGTGCCATTGTTGGAGATGAAACACATCAGCAAGGATTTTTTCGGAAACCAAGTGCTCAACGACATCAACTTCTCCCTGCGTGCAGGCGAGATCCTTGGGTTGGTTGGAGAGAACGGGGCCGGTAAATCCACGTTGATGAAAATCCTCTTCGGAATGGATGAGATCCACCAAACCGGTGGATATGGTGGGGACGTCCTGATCAAGGGACAGAAAGTACAATTTGCTTCCCCGATAGATGCCTTGGCTGCAGGTATCGGCATGGTGCACCAGGAATTTTCCTTGTTGCCCGATTTCACTGCTACTGAAAACATCCTGCTCAACCGTGAGCCTTTGAAGTATACGGTGTTCTCTGAATTATTCGGGGAACGTCTGAACATTCTTGACCGGAATCAGATGGAGGAGATTTCAAAACGGGCGATCGCTCGGTTGAACGTCCCCCTTGATTCCGACATGCTGGTGTCGCAAATGCCGGTCGGGCACAAGCAGTTCACCGAGATTGCCCGTGAATTGAGCAAGGAAGCGACCGACGTGGCGGAAGGCATCAAACTGTTGGTATTGGACGAACCTACCGCAGTGCTCTCCGAACAGGAAGCCGAAAGTTTGCTGTCGGCGATGCGGCTCCTCAGTCAAGCCGGGATAGCCATCATCTTCATCAGCCACCGCCTGCAGGAGATCATCGATGTATGCGATACGATCATGGTCATGCGGGACGGCAGGATCATCAAGACCGTTCCTTCTGAAGGAGTCATCATTGCTGATATCGCCCGATGGATGGTCGGCCGTGAAGTAAGTACTTCGCAGCGGCAGGTCCGCGCCTTCGACTATGCTCATACTCCACTCTTGCTGAGTTTGAAGAACCTCTGGGTCGATATGCCGGGAGAGGTGGTCAGAGATGTCAATCTGGATGTGCATCAGGGGGAGATCCTGGGCATCGGAGGCATGGCAGGCCAAGGAAAACTGGGTATTCCCAACGGTGCAATGGGCTTGTTCCCTGCAGGTGGCAAGGTAACCTTTGAAGGAAATGAAATAGCCCTGAACAATCCTCGTCATTTCTTGGACGCCGGTATGGCCTTCGTCAGCGAGGACCGGCGGGGAGTAGGGTTGTTGCTCGATGAAAGCTTGGAATGGAACATCTCCTTTACTGCAATGCAGGTACAGGAAAAATACTTGAAGAAGTATCTTGGTGGTGCCATCAAATGGCGTGATCAGAAAGCGATTGAGGAAGAGACGGAAGGGTATGTGAAACAGTTGGAGATACGCTGTACCAGTACCAAGCAAAAGGCGAAGGAGCTTTCGGGAGGCAATCAGCAGAAGGTGTGTCTCGCAAAAGCCTTTGCGGTTGCCCCGAAGCTGCTTTTTGTTTCCGAACCTACCCGAGGCATCGATATCGGGGCGAAGTCCCTGGTTCTTCAGGCATTGAGGAAATACAACGAGCAAAGTGGTACGACGATTGTGATGATTTCCAGTGAATTGGAGGAACTTCGTTCCATTTGTGATCGAATTGCCATCATCAGTGACGGAAAGGTATTTGGCGTTCTTCCCGCTGCCACCGATAGTGCTGAGTTTGGTCTCTTGATGGTAGGCCAACACAGCAGCGCACAGGAAGGAGGAAGCGTATGAAGATACAAGAAGTGACTGCTACGATCAGTGGTCTTATCAAATCGTTCGGGCTTCCCCGAATCATCATCGGGGTGTTCCTTCTCATCTTGTTCATCCTCGCTCCGTTCGTTGGGGTGAATGTAGGGACCAGCCTATCCGATACCCTCAACCGGTTCGGTATGAATGCCGTCATGGTCTTGGCGATGGTCCCGATGATTCACAGTGGATGTGGATTGAATTTCGGGCTCCCTTTGGGAATCATTGCAGGATTGCTCGGGGCTACCATTTCATTGCAGATAAACATCCCCGGTCCCGCCTCGTTTTTCCTAGCCATTTTGTTTGCCACCCCCTTCGCCGTGATTCTCGGCTGGGGATATGGACAACTGCTCAACCGGGTCAAGGGTGGCGAAATGATGATCGCAACCTATGTCGGGTTTTCCAGCGTCGCCTTCATGTGTATCATGTGGCTGCTGCTCCCGTTCAGCAACCCTACGATGGTCTGGGGTTACAGTGGTACCGGCCTTCGCACCACCATTTCCACCGAAGGGTATTATTTGCATGTACTGAATGACTTCCTGTCTATCCGGCTCAGCGAACATCTGGTCATCCCCACAGGCATGCTGATTTTCTTTGCCTTCTTCGCCTTCATCATCTGGGCATTCCTTCATACCAAGACAGGAACTGCGATGACCGCCGTAGGATCGAACCCGATATTCGCCCGGGCAAGCGGCATTGATGTCGACCGAATCCGGACGTTGAGTGTCGTGATGTCCACCTGGTTGGGTGCAATCGGCATTCTGGTGTATCAGCAGAGCTTCGGATTTATCCAGCTCTACATGGGACCTTTCTATATGGCCTTGCCTGCAGTATCAGCCATCTTGATCGGTGGAGCCTCGGTGAACAAGGCATCGATTCTGAATGTCATCGTAGGAACTTTTCTCTTCCAGGGAATTGTAACGATGACTCCCTCGGTCATGAACTCGATGATTCATACCGATATGAGTGAGGTAATCAGGATAGTGGTTTCCAATGGCATGATCCTCTACGCCTTGACCAGAAAAACGGAGGCTGTACGATGAGCTTGACAATGACAAACACCCAGAAAGTGCTCCGCTTCATGGGGAACAATACCGTCCCCATTCTGTTTCTGTTCATCTGTGCGTTCGGGATTCCCTACAGCGGATATTCAGCCAACTACTTGGTCAGCGAAGTAATTGTACGCATTGCCCGTAACTCCTTTTTAATCGTCAGCCTCCTGATCCCGATTCTCGCAGGCATGGGGCTGAACTTCGGCATGACCCTTGGGGCCATGGCCGGACAAATCGGTCTGATCTTCATCAGCGACTGGGGCATCGTGGGTATGCCCGGAATGATCCTTGCCATGATCATCTCAACCCCGATCTCCATTTTGCTCGGTTGGTGGTGCGGCAAGATCCTGAACATGGCGAAGGGTCGGGAGATGGTAACCAGCTATATCATCGGATTTTTCATGAATGGTATCTATCAGCTCATCGTCCTGTACGGAATGGGAGCGGTCATCCCGATTCGTTCCAACGCCTTGGTGCTCCCACGAGGATACGGCATCCGTAATACGGTGAATTTGATCGGTATCAGAAAATCGATGGATAATCTGTTGATGATTCGTCTGTTCGGTGTCCCCATCCCATTGGTCACCTTCGCCGTCATCGCTGTATTGTGCATCTTCGTCCTCTGGTTCAAAAAGACCAAATTGGGTCAGGATATGCGTGCGGTCGGTCAGGATATGGAAGTGGCACGTGCGGCAGGCATCAGGGTAGAGCACACCCGCATCGTCTCCATTGTGATCTCCACCGTTTTTGCCGGTTACGGAATGATCATCTACCTTCAGAACATCGGAACGTTGAACACCTACAACAGTCATATGCAGATTGGTATGTTCAGTGTCGCTGCTCTTCTGGTAGGAGGTGCGACGGTCAGCAAGGCCAATATCCGTAACGTGTTCTTGGGGGTCATCCTGTTCCACTTGATGTTCATCGTCTCCCCGATGGCAGGCAAGAACCTGATCGGTCAGGCTCAGCTTGGCGAGTACTTCCGAGTCTTCGTATCGTATGGGGTCATCACCATCTCTCTTGTGCTGTATGAGGTGCGGAAGAAACGTGACCAAAATCTTGCAGGCCTTGCGCTTGCAGCAGAACAGGAGGCAGGCGTATGAATCTGAAGATCAACAGAACCTTCTGGATTCGACTGATTGCGATCCTGGTGATCCTTCTATTCTCCGTATTTCTGTTCTTCATCGGCAGACAGCATACGGTTCTGCTGGATAACAAGACTGTGACGGTACAGGGAGCGGAGCTGAAGGCATTGCAGTTGGTGGAAGTGCAGGTGAACAAGGAACCTTCACTTGAGCTTGCCGCACGAGATCGTGACCAGGCATTGGTCACTGCACAGAAACACCGCGTGACGGTTACCTATACCGATACCAATTGGGAAGAACATACCATTACTCGGAGTTTCAAGATTCCCTTGATGCAGAACATGGTGATGATCCTCATCCCGGCTCTGGTTGCCGATCCTCAGTCCGATCAATCGGTTTGGTTGCAGAATTATGAACCGCCTACGGCTGCGCAGCTGGCTCCTGCTGATGAGCAGGTGGTAACCGACGATCTCGCCGGTCTGATCACCACCATCTAGGGGTTAAATTACAAGACGAACACATATAAGGAGGTGCAAAACGCACCTCCTTATTGTATACTTATCCCCAGATTACTAAAACAAATGGAGAGGGGTGTTTTCCTATGCGTGTTTCTCGAACGCTTGCTTTGGTTCTGCTTGCAGCTTTCTTGGTGAGTTCTCCTGTGGTCGCTTCAGCAAATCAACAGAAGATCTACAGCTTGGACAGTGATCTGTATTCTGCCCTTGAGGTGCTGTATATTTCCCAGGGTCTTTCGTTGCCTTCAACCACCGGCCCCTACAGCCAGTCAGAATTCGCCTTGATGTTGGAGAAAATTGATCGCAGTCGCCTTGATGGCGGACTGCTGACCACCTATGACTATGTATCGGGCCAATTGGGACTGCAACCCAAGATCCAAGGCAACGGCATTGGGATGTCCTGGAATTTCGACACAACGGTGGAAACCTACACCCATACCGATACTACGAACTTCGTAGGAAGGCAAGAATGGAACCGATCCTGGAATGATCAGAAACCTTTGCTCTCGATTGGACTGGAGACCTGGCCGGGTGACAACTTCTACGGCTATTCTGAGTTTACGGTGGGCAACACCTATACCTTGGAGAATGGGTTTGGGAGTACCGCCTTCTCCACCAACATACCGGTGGTACCTCCTGCGGTGCTGATGGACCTTGATTTCAACATGCCCTATCGGGCTTTCGTAGCCGCAGGCGGTGGCCACTGGACGTTCCAGCTTGGCCGTGACCGACTGAGCTGGGGCGCAGGGACAACGGGGAACCTAATGCTCAGCGATAATCTGAAGTACCACAACATGGCCCGCATCACCACTTTCTCGGACCGCTTCAAATATACCTTCGTCACCTCTTTCTTTCCCCATCCCTCTGCGTATTACGAGGATGGCGATAGTAGCCCGTTGACTGGTGACGGACAAGACGAATTGCTCAACGGACTGTATTTGTTCATGGCCCATCGTCTGGAATGGAGGATGTTCGAGGACAAAGTGGGATTGACCCTGACCGAGAGCATCATGTACCAGAGTTCGGAAAACCTCCTGGATTTACGCATTCTCAATCCTGCCATGATCTTCCATGATTATTACATCCGGAGTAATGCCAACTCATTGTTGGGCCTTGAGCTTGATTACACGCCCATCAAAGGCTTGAATCTGTACGGTCAAATGGTTGTGGATGAGTTTTCCCTTCCCGGAGAGCCGGTTCCCAGTGCAACGGTATCGAATTTCCCGGTGACTTTCGGATATCTTGCAGGCGTCAAGGGGGTGTTGCCCCTCAAGCATCTGGTGGGCTACGGCTCCTTGGAGGGAGCGTATACTGATCCATATCTGTACCTGCGTTATACCACCAACTCGAGCCCTACCTCTTCAGTCCATGATTCCTATGGGTTGAACTATGTCGGAGTGATCCGGGAATTCACCAATAAGATGGGTACGCATTACAACCCTTCGTTCTTGGGCTACCCCTATGGAAATGATGCCGTGGTGGTCAACCTGAATGCCGGGCTTCGTTCCTACGGGAATTGGAATGTGAGTGGAAATGTGTTCTATATGGCACATGGTACATTCGACATGTTCACCATCTACAGTGAAGTCGGTGGTACCAAGGCCCCGATCGTAACCACACCCACCGATGATGGATCCTCGAGTATCGGAAACTATAATGATGCAACCTATGCAACACGGGATGCTGTTTCCCATACGCTGGTGGCGGGAGTGCATGGTTCGTATCAACTTTCATCCATGCTTTCCTTGTTCGGGCAAGTCGATTTCATCACCATTGCCAATTACCAGAACCACAGTTCACGGACGGCTGGTGATGTACAGTTGACGTTCGGACTGACCTGCAGCATATAGATGAGATGCTTTGGATTGTTTCCCGTTCCTGTATCTAATGTAAAACATAACTATTTTATATAGCAGGAAATAAAAACTATGATTACGATTGCATGTTGGTGACTTTGATGCAATTTGAACGCTGATGGCCATAGTACATCGGGAAAACTAAGGGAGCATATCCACAGGATTTCATTGACGGGAACACGAAACAGAGAGTAGGATGGAAGTACAGAAAGACCATGTTTTGTGTTTCCTTCTAGCAAGCGTGCTTTCTGAGAGAGTTCTGAGACGATTTCTTCAGACCGTTCCCTTTGCGTGGGGGAATCGAACAGATGGCGGCTGCCTGGGGAGGTGGCCGCCAGTCTTGAGAGACGGGGAACGGCCGGCTATGAGGCTTCGTTGGGGTACGGGGCCTCATTTGTTTGTTTCTGTGATCATGTGGAGAAATTGCTCTTCTGGAACCGGTTTTGAGAAGTAATACCCTTGTACATAGGGAATTCCCAGTGCACGAACCTGTTCCAACTGCTGTGCTGTCTCCACCCCTTCAGCAATAATCTGTTTCCCGAGTCGTGCCAGCATCCCACTGATCAGCGCAAGCAATTCGAAGTTGTTTTGTCCGTTTGATACCACACTTCTGTCTATCTTCACGATCTCAAAGGGGAGCTGCACCAAGGTTTCCAGATTTGCATACCCGGTACCGAAGTCATCAAGCATGAAACGCAGGCCCAGGTCACTGAGCAGACTCCAGGAAACACTCACTGCCTTTGGCGAGGATAGCAACACCGATTCGGTGACCTCCAATCGAATGATGGTCTTATCGATGGGGGTTTGTTCGAAAATCTCAGCCAATTTTCGTGCCGCTTCAACGGTAGTCAGGTCATCAGCGGAAATATTGAGCGACAGATGGGAAAGCCGGGCGGCTGCAAGCGGGTTGGTTTCCAGGAAGACACATGCTTTTCGGACAATGATTTCCGTCAATTTGGAGATGAGTCCGGCTTCCTCGGCGCCAGGGATGAATTCGGCAGGTGATATGATGCCCAATCGATCATCCTGCAACCGCATCAAGGCCTCGGCTCCGATGATACGGTTCTCCTTGAGGGCGACGATCGGTTGGTAATAGACCAGGATCTTTGACTCATCAAGGATTGCAGCTCTGATGGCCGAAAGAACATCCAATTTTCGCTTGCGTACATGCATCAGCTTCTGGTTGAAGATGATGACCGATTGGCGCCGCTTTTCCTTGATGGCCAAAAGCGTGAAGTCCAGTGATTCCATGACCTCTTCTGAGGTATTCGCCTGAAGCGGCAACTCGACGATGGCAATGTTGAGGTGGCTTCGGATCATCTGGTCGTGCACCATCCATCCCCTGGCTGTCTCGGTGACAAGGGCCTTGACGATGCGGACCAACTGGTAATGGGCTTGCAAGGGAAATATCAGCGCGAATCGATTGCCGACGATCCGGTAGGTCTTTGCTTCGGTGAACGAGGTGCTACAGAAGGCGGCGAAGCGCCTGAGTATCTCATCGCCGATGCCATATCCGTAGCGGTCATTGATGAGACGGAAATTTTCCATATCCACCATCAAGATGGAGTACGGCGTATTGGTGTTGACCTTGCGATTGAGATCCTCCTGGAATGCTTGGTTGTTTGGGATTCGCGTCAAGGTGTCGAGCATCAGCTCCTTGCGCTGCCAGGACAGATACCGCAACAGCAACATGAACGTACAACTGAGTGCGAACATGTAGGGTTGCCGAAAAATCTGGAACATGATCAGAGAGAGCATCAGAAACAGGGTGGAAAGCAGCATGATCAGACGCGATGAACTGTCGACGACGCGCCAATGCGCGAGGATCACAGCCAAGGCGAAGACGGTGTAGAACAAACTGAGGCGGAACATGATCGGAAGCCCATAGCCCCCGGTCACCAACAAACTCCCCGAAAATATGAACAAACGGCTGCCCAGGAGAATGTCCAGAAGCGATGCCGTAATGTAGATGACCAGGAAACCTGTCTGCACAGTAGCGCTAAGCGATGCATACTTTGCACTGAGCAACTCACGTTCGAATGCGGTCATCCAAACCAAGGCGAATACCGGTACGGAAATTGAATGCAGGATGATCAGGGTGCGTGCAAGTCCTGGAGTGTAGGTGATGAACCCAAGGATATGTACATGGCTCAACAAGGCAAGGACCAAATAGAGTACATAGGTGTAAACCACCCATTTCATGTGCTTTTCAACGGGGGTCGGAAGCTTTGCCTGCAATGCCCTTCGACTGAACAAGAGGGACGCCATGACTATCAGCGAAAAAAGCTCGGTCACCATGAGTTCCATGGTAGGTGCGCCCTCCTATGCAGAAAATGAAACGTCCCAGGATGTATATCCATGGGACGAATATAAACGGTTGTAGACAATCAATCAATTCTCAAAAAAACGATCACCGATGTCCTTGCGGTACCAAGCGCCTTCAAATTGTACATGGCCCACACCTTTGTAGGCGTTCTTGTTGGCGTTCATGATATTGTACCCGACTCCCACCACGGTGACGCAACGTCCGCCTGTGGTTACCAATGAACCC
>NZ_JBFWIJ010000044.1:0-12545 GCF_050256055.1 Sphaerochaeta sp.
CTTGCACACTTAACCATGCTGCCTAGTTTTCCCCGCTTTTCCTCTTGATCAGTTCTGCAATGAACATCTTCCAGTCATCCTCGTCCGCTTCCAGGTTCCTTGCGGTTCTCAGGGCAGCGTTCACATACGGCCGTTCGGTCACATACGGATTCAAATCCGGTGCGAGCAGACCCTTTTGCTTGCCGACGATGTCATACATCTCGGCTTTCTCTTTTTCATTCAGATTCAGCACCTTCGCCAAATCTGCCAGTCGTTCCTCAGTCAGCGGTCCACGGCGATTGTTTTCCACATCGCTGAGAAACGGCGCCGATACTCCCAAAGTACGAGCCACTTCACGCAAGCTAATCTGCTTTTCTTCGCGTTTGTGCTTCAGGTACTCTCCAAAAGTCACGGTAGTTTTCTTCATAATCCTTGTCATCCTTGTAAGCCTGTTAGTCGTCAGACTTGGTGAGCGGAGGATAGTACGGAATGATATGGAGGGTCAATAGGATTTTGGAAAATAGTGTAAACATGTGTTAAGTGGTATTCAGGTAGTGGTGAGAATAGAGGATATGAGGGAAGGTGTCAATCGGGATATCATTCCTTTTCTCGTTCTTCGCTCGCTGAGCTTACGTATTAATCGGTTAAGAACGTTTGACTTCCGGTTACCATCGCAGTATAGTTACAAGCTGAAATAAACTAGAAGTGTTATATTTGCAGTATTCCATATCTACTGTTGAGGTCATGATAAAAATCAATAGCCTTTAAGAGAAGTATGAGACATGGGATAAATAAATTATTGCTGGTTTTCAATGAACGAAAAAGTCAACAACTTCGGTATCCACCGTGACACCGTTTACAATTCGATCGACATGCATTCGAGACCCACACCTCGCATAGGACGTTTTTGGAAGTTCAAGAAAGAAGAAAGCGACGAGTGTGTGAAAACTGGCAGGGGAACTGATTGCTATAAGAAGGATTTGGAAGAATGATTACGGATTACCATGAAAGCTACCAAGACCATGAATTGAGCAGAGTCGATGGCAACCTTACCGACCTCATCACGGAATCGTTCGAAAATCGAATACTATAGTAAACAATTGTCACACCGATTTTCACAATTCGGTGGAGCGAGATTTAAGGGATAAGGAGATAACCATGCCATCTGCCGAACAACTTCGCAGCCGCCTTTTGAAAAAGCTTTTTGAGCTGTTCCAACTCGATCAGCCGGACCTTGATTTCGGCTTTTACCGAATTATGCACGCCAAGGCGAAGGAAGTTCAGGACTTCATCGGTACCGATCTGCTGAAGATCGTGGCGGATGCTTTCGGTGATGTAGACGAAGCCCGCAAGGCAGAGTTGCAGGCCATCTATGAGAAGGCCATTCAGACTGCCAAGGATTTCGACGCTCCCAATCCAGAGGAGACCGAACCAGTTAAAAAAGCAAAAGCCGTATTGGATGCAGTCAAGGATACAGCCAGCGCTGAGGCAGATGTGTATGACCATCTGTATCGTTTTTTTGAGCGCTACTACGACAATGGTGACTTTATCTCTCGCCGTTATTATACGCGGGAGACCTCCGGCAAAGCCGCGCCTTTTGCCGTGCCCTACAACGGCGAAGAAGTAAAACTTCACTGGGCTAATGCCGACCAGTATTACATAAAAAGTGACGAATATTTTTCCAACTTCACTTTTGACTTGCGCCATGCAAAAGAGGTGCGGGCACTGCAGGAGCAGAATCAAAACGGAAACTTGTTTGGTGTTGAGAACGATTCCCCGCTGAAGATTCATTTTCGTGTTGTAGAAGCTACTGAGGGCGAGCACGGCAATGTAAAAGTCAGCGAGCAGAACAAGAGGTTTTTTATTATCCACAAAGATAATCCTGTGGAGCTCAACGAGGCTGGGGAACTTGTCTGCAACTTTGAGTATCGCTCTGACCCGGAGAAAATCGGCCAAGGAAATACCTGGCGGGACAAGCGCAACACCGAAGCGGTAGAGACTATACTGGAATATATTGAGAATATCGAAGCCACCGGTAGCGAACACGAGAAACAGATCGCGGAATATCTGCGTCTGCTCAAGGTCCCCGCTCCGACCGACAGCGATAAGAAGAGGCCGGTATTGGCCAAGTACGTGAATCAGTACACTGCCCGCAACACAATGGACTATTTTATCCATAAGGATCTGGGTGGCTTTCTGCGCCGAGAGTTGGACTTCTACATCAAGAACGAGGTCATGCGTCTCGATGACATTGAAAACGCAGACGCCCCGGCGGTCGAAAGCTATATGGCCAAGATCAAGGTGCTGCGCAAGATCGCGGGCAAGCTGATCGACTTTCTGGCCCAGCTTGAGGATTTCCAGAAAAAGCTCTGGCTCAAGAAGAAGTTCATTATTGAAACTAACTACTGTATCACCCTCGACCGGGTTCCCGAGGAACTCTATTCAGTCGTGGCCTCCTGTGATGAGCAGAATGAAGAGTGGATCAAGCTCTTCGCCATCGACGAAATCCAGGCCGATCTACACAGCCCGGGGTTCTCACGGCCTTTGACGATCGAGTTCCTCAGGGCCAACAACAAGCTGGTGCTGGATACCCGCTTTTTCGATGACAGCTTCAAAGCCCGGCTGGTGGAGTCGATTGAAAATTTCGATGAACATTGTGATGGACTGCTGATTCATTCAGAAAACTTTCAGGCACTAAATCTATTGCAGAAGCGGTATCGTGAGCAGGTGAAATGCACATATATCGATCCGCCATACAACACTGGTAAAGATGGTTTTATCTACAAAGATTCGTACCGGACATCAAGCTGGGCATCATCAATAAACTGTGGACTTAATTCATTGTTTTCAATTATGACAGATGATTCTCTGTTATTTGTAAGTAATGACGACAATGAAAACGAGAACCTTAAGAAGATTCTTAGATCAAATGGCTACTTTGTGAAAACTAACCTGATATGGAATACGGATGGTCATACTGATAATCAGTTTGAAATAAAGGTTAACCATGAATATGTAACACTTGCTCAAAAAACATCATACGCAGATTATGGCAGAGTTATTGATCCTAATACTAGGAAAGAAAGTAATCTTTGGAAAAATTTTGCAGAAAATTCAATTACCAAAAATGGGCCAGCAAATCCCTATTCTGAAGTCATTCTACCGGTTGGCTTCCCAGTCAATAAGGAATCAGGAACTATCGAAGAAGATGTCCCGACGAGTGGTTTTTTTTCAGAGCTTGGTTCTCAATCATATTTTCCTCGAAATCTAATAAGAAAATATTCGGTTATATTTCCAATCAAATACAATTCAGCGAATTATAGGGATTTCAAGCTTTGTGAAGAGTTAAAGGTATCCGCTGGTTGGGCAAACCTGAATAAACTCAAGAGCTTTATAAACAACGGCTGTTCCCCGGTAAAGGATGAAGACGGAGAAATGGAGTTTTACCTTTCTGAAAAGGGAACAATTTATTACAAAAAATCAAAAGGATCAGCAAGAAATATCGTTTCTGTCCTGCGTAACTTTACCACAACTGAGAAGATGAAGTATGAACTCGAAGATATGGGTGTTGAGTTCTCATACCCCAAACCAAAGGATCTTATTAGTTATATTCTAAAAATTGGCAACGCATCACAATATTTGGATTATTTTGCTGGATCTGGCACTACAGGTCATGCGGTCATCAATCTGAATCGTGAAGATAGTGGTAACAGAAAGTACATTCTTGTCGAAATGGGAGACTATTTCGACAAAGTGCTCAAACCCCGCATTGCCAAGGTGGTCTATTCTGAAAGTTGGAAAGACGGCAAACCCACAGCGCATCATACCGGCATATCCCACTGCTTCAAATACATCCGCCTGGAATCCTACGAGGACACGCTCAACAATTTGCGATTCGATAATAATCCCCAGCGTAGAAAGGCGTTGGCTGCCAATCCGACGCTCAAGGAAGACTACATGCTTCACTACCTGTTGGATGTGGAGACACGGGGCAGTCAGTCGCTGCTCAATATCGACACCTTTGCCGATCCGACCGCCTACACCCTGGAGGTAAAAAAGCCGGGGACGGACGAGTACGCCACCCGTGCGGTCGATTTGATCGAGACCTTCAACTATTTGATCGGCCTGCGTATGCTGCACATATCCGTGCCACAGACTTATCAGGCGACCTTCAAGCGGATTCCGGACCCAGAACTGCCCGAAGATCAGCACACCAAGCTGGTGGTGGATGGTCGCATCCGGCAGGACGAAGGCGGCCCGTGGTGGTTCCGCAAGGTCGAGGGCTGGGTACCCAAGGACCCGGCCAATCCCAACAATGGCCAGCGGGAGAAAGTTCTGATCGTCTGGCGCAAGCTTACCGACGACATCGAGCAGGACAACCTGATGCTGGATGAGTGGTTCCAGACAAACCGCAGCGGTACCCGCGATTTCAAGTTCGACACCATTTACGTCAATGGTAGCAACAACTTGCCCAATCTGAAGCAGGATAACGAGGTCTGGAAGGTCCGCCTCATAGAAGAAGAGTTTATGAAGCGCATGTGGAATGGTGAAAACGCGTAAGGAGGCGATGTGATGGCAAAGAAACGTTCACGCAGCCCCAAACTGCATAAGTTTCGCAACAAGCTGCTCCTCAATCAGTGGCTGGTGAGCCTGTTCGGCATCGATCCTCTTGCCGAACATAAAGTAAATGGCAATGGGGTTCTCCCCTTTCACAAGCTGGCTGAACCCATCCGCGATCCGCGCCTGGAAGGCTTGGACAAGGATAATCTACATTTCTTCTACCACCATCTCGTCGATAGCCCGCTCTTCAGTTATACCGATGGGGCGGCTGAATTCCAGGGCTTTCGCATCAGTCGGGACATGCTCTTGACCTACGAGCAGAACATTGTTCGCCATACCCAGGCGATCAATGAAAAGCGTCACCGGCCAGTGGTGTGGAAATATTACCAGTGGCTGACCTTGATCTTTGTTGAAATCTACCTGGACCGATTTTTTAGCAATCGTGAAGGGATACTCGCTGATCTCAATGCATTTGTTGAGCGTTTCAACCGCCACTGGGACGATTACGCTGATGTGCCGCCATACAACGAGGATGATCTGAACAAGCTCTGCATGCAGAACGCTACTGGTAGCGGCAAGACACTGCTGATGCACGTCAACCTGTTGCAATACCGGCACTACGCCGCAAAGCATGGGAAGGATAAAGAACTCTCCCGGATTATCCTACTGACGCCCAACGAGCGTCTCTCAGAGCAACACATCATTGAGTTTCGGGAGAGCGATATTTCTGCAGGCAGCTACCTGCAATCACGTGGCAGCCTCTTCGGACTAGCCCAGGGTCTTGAGTGTGTTGATGTGCTGGAGATTACCAAGTTAGCTGATCAGGAGGGACCGAACACCATCGCCACGCGAAGTCTGGGAGATCAGAACTTGCTTCTGGTTGACGAGGGTCATCGTGGTATGAGTGGTAAAGAGGAAGGCGTCTGGTTCTCCCGGAGGTCAGACCTTTGCGCCAAGGGCTTCACTTTCGAGTATTCGGCCACCTTCGAGCAGGCCGTTCTGGCATCAGGCAATGTTAATTTTGAGAACAGCTACGCCAAGGCAATCATTTTTGATTACTCTTACCGATGGTTCTATGAGGACGGTTTCGGCAAGGATTATCAGATCCTGAACCTGCCAGAATCCTTCGAAGAGACGCAGTCGATCTATATGATAGCCTGTTTATTGAAGTTCTATCAGCAGCTTCGGATCTACCAGGAAAAAGTGAAAGATTTCGGACCGTTCAATCTGGAAAAGCCACTATGGGTCTTTGTAGGCAGTACGGTTTCATCAGGTAAGATGAACAAAGATGAACAGATCGTCGCCACGGATGTCGCGCTCATCATCCAGTTCATCGCAGACTTTCTCGACAACCAGCAGGCAGCTACGCGGCGTATGCACGAGATCCTCACCGGTAAAGGTCAAGATACCGGCCTGCTGGACAATGATGGGAACGATATCTTTGCTGGGGCATTTACATATCTGGCCCGGGCCATGAATGACGGCGAAACCATTGAAGACCTCTATCGAGATATTCTCGCTAAGCTGTTCAACAATGCCGCAGGCGGGCATTTGTCACTGGATCGCATCAAAGGCGAATCCGGCGAAGTGGCCTTGCGTGTGGGCATGAGCGAGACGCCCTTCGGCCTGATCAACGTCGGTGATGCCAAAAGCCTGTGCGACCACGTTGCCGAGGTGGCGGCGCAGGACGGTACACGACTGACCGTGGAAGATAGTGACTTTAACGAGGCGATGTTCGCCTCCGTGAAGGATTCTACGTCACCGGTCAACCTGCTTATCGGCTCCAAGAAATTCGTTGAAGGTTGGGACTGCTGGCGAGTCAGCACCATGGGCTTGATGCATGTCGGGCGCTCGGAAGGTTCGCAGATAATTCAGCTCTTCGGACGTGGTGTCCGTTTGAAGGGTTACGAGTGGAGCCTCAAACGCAGCGGCCATTCACATACGCCGGTCAGGCCGACCTTCATTGAGGAGCTGGAAACCCTCAATGTGTTCGGTGTTGAAGCCGACTTCATGGAGAAGTTCCGCGATTTCCTTAAAGAGGAAGGCCTTCCTGGAAACGAACGCCGTAAGATCATTACCATCCCGCTCAATGTCACCTATGACTTCGGCAAGAAGCTTAAAATCCTCCGACCTAAGCGGAAGGCCTCTGACGGCAAGGAATATAACTTTAAAAAAGATGCAGCGGTGCCCACTGCCGGGGAAATACCGGACTACATGACACACAACACGGTGGTCGCCGACTGGTACCCGCGCATCGCGGCTATGCAGTCACGCGGTACATCTCTGACGACCCAGAAGAACAAGGTATCGTTACGTGAACAGCATTTGGCGCTGCTGGATTATGACACGCTCTTTTTCGAGATGGAGCGGTTCAAGCGCGAACGAAGCTGGTACAACTTCAATATCACCAAGGATGGTATTCGGCGTCTACTGGGGGACCCGAGCTGGTATACCCTCTACCTGCCCGAAACTCGCCTGAACCCGGAAACCTTTGATGGCGTGCTTTTGCTACAACAGGTGGCGTCAGAGCTTTTGAAGCGGTACTGCGATCACTACTACAACTATCGCAAACGGGAATACATCGAACCGCGCCTGGAGCTACGCGACCTGACTCCAGATAATGACAACATCCCGCAGGAGGACTTCTATCAACTTATCGTGGATGGTGATAAAGAAGAGGTTATCCAGAGAATCCAGCAGATCAAGAAGGATCTGGAGCAGAAAAAGGATGATCTGCTGAAGGTTGGTGATCTGAACGCCTGCAATTTCGGCAAGCACCTGTTCCAGCCGCTTTTTCACGTTCGGCGCGGTGGGAAAATCACCATATTGCCTGTCACTCTCAACGAGAGCGAATATCAGTTTATCACCGATCTAAAGACTTGGTGGGACGATTACGAAGGCTCCTTGGAAAAGGAAGGAATGGAACTCTTCCTGCTCAGGAACATGAGCCGAGGAAAAGGTGTAGGATTCTTCGAGGCGGGCAACTTCCACCCAGATTTTATTCTGTGGATGCTGATTGGAGGGAAGCAATATGTCACCTTCATTGAGCCACACGGTCTTTTGCACGAAGGCCCCGTCAGCGAGAAGGTTCTGTTTTACAAACGGATCAAGGATGTAGAGCAACGATTGGAGGATCCGACTGTGATCCTCAACAGCTTCATTCTTTCGTGGACGCAATACTCGCAACTGAAATGGGATAACACACAGGGCGAGCTCGAGGATATGCACGTGCTGTTTATGATCAATGACCGGGACAGATATATTGACAAGCTATTCGCCCGGCTGAGGAGGATGGTGGAATGAGTTCAATAGTGTCCATAGGAAGCGTATAGTGAAAATTTCAACTATGACCCAAACAACAGTTTCTGCTGAGCAGATATGCGATCTAAAAGAACATACCAACTTGTTGCTAGCGTCAGTAGGAGTATACAATTTAGCTTAGTTTTATCATCCGAAGCACTCATCTCAAGCCTGCATTCTGTAATGCTTGTTATTGCTCGATCTTATAAGTTGACAAGATTTTCTGTGATCTATCTTGTTAAACTGGTTGTATTGAATAGATCTCTCCAGACCATAATACACGTAATAAATGGCCTATGGGAGTAATCATTATTTTATTCCATGATGGCTTGAGCAAAGAAATTTGCATGGAAGTTTAATCCTTTGTACTGGAAATATTTATTGCTATGACTGGTTATTTAGGGAACATTAATGAGTGGTGAAATGGAAAAATTATCTCCTTGATAAACATTTCCGTGTTAAAATCTTGTATGGGTTTTCCGCAATCCGTGATGATTGAAAGGAGAAGCCTCGGACTGCTGGAAGAAATAGTTTTCTAACTCAGATCAGGTAATGCCCGACAAGTCACCTTGCAATATGGTGGTGTATCCGTATTTAGGTTCTTCATCCTTGCTCTACAGCGATATGACGATACATTGGTAGATTTCTGGATTTTTAAGAAATCCAATTTCTAAAAGGCTGTCATGCGAGTATAGAAGAAGGAGCCGTAGCTTGATTGACAAATCTCTCTTGAAAACTGTGTTGGAGAGGTATAAACAGGATTTCACAACCACCCAATGGGCCGATGAAAAGTACAAATGGGAAGCTGTGAAATGCTTCCAAGACAATTGGGAGGTGAATTCGGTAGATTTTGCTTCCATGCTGACAAATTCACTTGCCAAGACAGAGAATCTGCTCGCCTCGATGAACTTTCTTCCCTCCAACATGATTCAAGAATTTGCTGCTCGGGCTCCTGAGGAAGTTCGGGCGATGTTTATTGCACTGTTCGATGAAAACGAAGAAGTCTTTGAGCGCATTGAAGCTTTCAAGACACAATCTGCCATCCTGCTTGAAAAATATGGAGAAGGCGCGAAGCAGCATTACCAGAATGAGAACGCAATCAGTACGTATTTATGGCTCAGGTATCCGGACAAGTATTACATCTATAAATTTGGTGAGGTGAAGACCGTCTCCCGCGAGTTGTCCAGTGACTATCGATTCAAAAAAGGTGCATATGCCGACAATATTCGCAACAGCATTCTGCTATATAACGAAATCTGCAACGAACTACATAAAGATAAGGAATTGGTAGATCTTCTTGAGAAGCACTTGACTCCCAGTTGCTATCCCGATCCAGAGTTGAAAACATTAACCATCGATGTGGGTTTCTACATCAGCCGCTATTATTCAAAGAAGGATTTGCTTTCAGATGATTCCTGGATCCCCGTAGATTACTCGCCAGAAATTTCAATGGAGAAATGGATTGAGCTTCTCAATGACAAAGAGATTTTTACCCCTAGCAGCCTTGAGATCATGAAGAGGTTTAAGGATTACGGTGGTATGGCAACATGCACTCAACTGGAGACTAAATATGGAGAGAATAAAAATTTCTACAACAGTGGTTCCGTTTCTCTGGCGCGTCGCATAGCTGAAAAAACAGGCTGTCCTCGCAAGAAAGACGAACAAGAGAACTCACGCTGGTGGCCGATACTCTATGTTGGACGTCAAGCAAATAAAGATGACCAAGGCAGTTTTGTATGGAAACTTAGGGATGAGCTAGCCGCTGCGCTGGATAAAGTCGATTTGAGCAAGGTGGCATTATATGCCACCCCTACTGATGGTAAAGATATACACGGATATTGGTGGTTGAATGCAAATCCCAAGATCTGGAGTTTCTCAGACATTGCTGTGGGGGAGGAACAGTCGTATACACTCTATAACGACAATGGGAATAAACGTCGGATTTTTCAGAACTTCTTGGACGCCAAAGCGGGAGATCTAATCATCGGGTACGAATCTAATCCGATCAAGAAAATTGTTGCGCTGGGGAAAGTTGTCGCTGAACAGGATGGTGAGAAGATTTATTTTGAAAAGATCGAAGGCCTCTCAGTACCAATCGACTACCAAACATTGAAAGAATGTCCTGAACTTGAGAGGATGGAATATTTTAGAAATGCCCAAGGGAGCCTGTTCAAGCTAACCAACTGGGAATTTGATTTCATAATGGATCTTATCCGCGAGGAGAATCCTGTTGCCGTAAAGGACCATGTCGAGGCCTATGGGAAAAAAGACTTTCTGAAAGAAGTATACTTGCCAGAAAACCGATACGATACACTGGTTGCAGTCCTGAAGAACAAGCAGAACATCATACTCCAAGGCCCCCCGGGAGTGGGTAAGACTTTCGCTGCAAAGCGCCTAGCATATTCGATCATCGGGGAGAAGGACGATTATCGAATTGAATTCGTGCAGTTTCACCAAAGCTACTCGTATGAAGATTTCATGATGGGATATAAGCCGGTGGAGGACAAATTTGAACTGAAGTTCGGAATTTTCTACCGATTCTGCCAGCGGGCAGCCAACCAGCCGGACAAGGAGTTTTTCTTCATCATAGACGAGATAAATCGAGGGAACTTGAGCAAGATTTTCGGAGAGCTCCTCATGTTGCTCGAGCGCGATTACCGTGGGACTAAGGTGACGCTGGCGTATAACGGGATGTCGTTCTTTGTACCGAAGAATCTGTATATCATAGGCATGATGAATACGGCCGATCGTAGTCTTGCTATGATCGATTATGCCCTCCGTCGTCGTTTCAGTTTCTTCGAGCTCGAACCCGGTTTTGATTCGGATGGTTTTATACGGTATCAGGAATCCCTTGATGATGAGACTCTCAATGAGCTTCTGCTCAGGGTAAAGGAATTGAATAAGGAAATCGCTTTGGATAAATCACTAGGAAAGGGGTTCTCAATTGGGCATAGTTATTTTTGTAGTCAGGAAGAATGTACAGAGGAATGGCTTGAATCCGTAGTCAAGTTTGAGATACTTCCCATGCTAAGTGAATACTGGTTCGATGATTTCAATAAGCTACAACGATGGGAAAGTTTACTGCTCGGCGTGTTCCAATGAAACAATATGGAAATGTTTTTATAAAGAACATTTACTACATGTTGGCGTACGCATTCACCGCATTACGTCAGGAAAACTTTGAAGATGTCGCTAAAGAGGAATTCGACAACATCCACAACCTGTTTGCTTCCATCTTGGCAAAGGGGATCGGACTGCAATTGAAACAAGGGTTGTATCGGGAGTACCTGAATCTCACGGAAGATCTGACCGTGATGCGTGGAAAGATCGAGATGCCCGGAACTGTCAGGAACAAGGTGGCACACAAACAGGTGTTGACCTGCGAGTACGATGAGCTGTCAGAAAACAACCTGCTCAACCAAATCCTGAAAACTACTGTGATGATCCTCCTGCACCATTCCCAAGTGGAAGCTACATACAAGAATGAGCTGAAAAAAGAGATGTTGTTTTTCTCGAATGTGGACGCTATCGATCCCGCATCGATACGCTGGGCTACCTTGAGGTTCCATCGAAACAATAACACGTATCGAATGTTGCTAGGGGTTTGCCAGTTTATAATCGAGGGCATGCTCCTAACAACTGACTGGGGAGCATACAAACTAGCCTCCTTCGTGGATGAAAAGGAAATGTTCCACCTATATGAGAAATTCATCCTTGAATATTACAGCAAGGAATTTCCTCAATTGAAAGCGAACGCTTCTCAAATTCCTTGGGCACTCGATGATGGAGTCGAGACCATGCTTCCAATAATGCAGAGCGATATCACACTGTCTTACAAAGACAAAATCCTCATCATCGATGCAAAGTATTGGGCGCACTCCACCCAGGCACAATATGACAAGCATACCATCCATTCCGGCAACCTCTACCAGATATTCACGTACGTGAAGAACAAGACTGCAAGTATTAATGGTAAATCTTGCGAAGTGGCCGGAATGCTACTTTACGCAAGGACTGATGAAATGGTCCAGCCGGATGCCGCATACCGCATGAGTGGGAACATGATTAGTGTGAGGACGTTGGACTTGAACTGTGAATTTCAAGTCATTGCGAACCAGCTGAATAAAATTATGGAAGAATACTTTGGAGTAGCGTGAAATTAGTATTGATGTTGGAAATGTTGATTAAGCTTGAGCGAAAGAACTTGATTTAATGTGTCTCATGCTGAGGAAGATTATTTAAACGGATTAAGATTATGATTCTTGATGGAATTTGCCGTAGATCGGTATTGACGGAGTGATCAACGAGGATGTGTTGGGTTTTGGCCGAGTGTGCATACAGGCCAAGAAGTATGCCACAGGAAATCTAGTCGGACGGGATGAATTGCAGAAGTTTGCCGGTGCTTTGATGCAGGCTCAATCGAACAAGGGAGTTTTTATCACCACTTCAGATTTTACCAAGAGTTCATATGAGTTTGTACATACCTTGAATGCAAACATCCGTATCATCCTCATCAACGGGAGAGTATGCTCCATTGTATGACATCAAGCTTTCCCGTTGGCTAATGTCTTGTACTCACTAGTAGCGTTTTCTAATTATGGTAGAATTTTATAATTTTCGATATTGATATAAAATATTTGGAACAGTTATAAGGGCGTAAATTGTTTTTCAATTATTAAAATATACCTGAAGATTTTAACATAGCC
>NZ_JBFWIJ010000045.1:0-11962 GCF_050256055.1 Sphaerochaeta sp.
GACGCTCTTCCGATCTTCTCAACAAGAGCGGATTGTTCAACGTCGAGGTATTCATTGGCGGTGCACTTGGAGAAAACGATGATACCTTGGAACAAGCCATCCAGGGGGCGGCCATAGTCACGGTCTCCGATCCTGGTCGTCTTATGAGTTTTGTCCCGGATTTCGGAATTATCCAGATGCCGTACTTGATCGACGACATTTCGGTCATCAATACACTTTTGGATACCCACATCTATAAAGGTTGGGAGAAGGAGTTTGAAGCACAGGGAATCAAGGTGATTACCTCCAACTGGTACAGTGGTCCAAGAAACTTCGTACTGGACAAGGCCGTTGATACTCCGGCCGACCTCAAAGGTCAGAAGATCCGAACCATTGCCAGTCCGCTCTTCACCGAGAGCGTCAATGCAATGGGAGCTGTCGCCACCCCCATGTCTTGGTCTGAGGTATACCCCGGTATTGAGCAGAAGGTCATCGATGGTTGCGAAGCCCAGACCCCGACCGTATATGCGTCTCATATTTATGAAGTAAGCAAATACATCAACAAGACCGAGCACTTCCAGCTTATCGGTTGCCCGGTCATCGGAACCCTCACCTTCGATACCTGGAGCAAGGAAGCGCAGGATCTGTTTGTGAAGACTTTCCGGGATATTGGGGTGAAGTATCAGGGTCTTGTACTCGGTATGATCGAGAGCGAAGAGAAGGAAATGGCTGAGAAGGGCATGATCATCAGAAAAGTTGACAAAGCTCCGTTCAAGGCAGCAGTCCAGCCGGTATACGAGAAACTCGGATATACGGATGTATTGCAGGAAATTTCCAAGGAACTTGGATTGAATTAAGTTCAGAATTACTATCTGCCTCTTCGCTGAGGCAGATAGTTTGGAGTTGTATCATGGAAAAACAGTCCTCCGATCGTTCCCTGCTTCACAGAGCCTACAACCTGTTATGTGTTGGGGAACTTTACCTAGCTGCTGCATTGTTCATGCTGATTGTCGTCCTGGTCTTCCTTTCCGCCCTTACCCGGAAGATCGGTATCCCCATCCAGTGGACGATGGATGTCACCAAACTCTGCTTTGCCTGGCTTGCTTTTCTCAGTGGCGATATCGCGCTTAGGTCGGGTGTGCTTCCCGGAATCGATATGCTTGTGCTCAAGTTGCGTCCGACACTCCGCGTCATACTTGGTTATGTTGTAAAAATTTGCATGTTCTTGTTGCTTGTCTTCTTCGTCTATTATGGATTCAAGCTTGCCTCTTCCAATGTGAAGCGGACGTTTCAGACATTGCCTATCAGTTATTCATTGGTGACCATGAGCCTTCCTGTTTGCTCAGTCCTGATGATGTTCTCCATGATATCCAATACCGTCGATGATTTGAAAAAGAAAACACATAGGTGATCCGCCATGATACTGTTATTGATATTGTTTGTAGTATTGTTGCTCATCGGTATGCCGATTGCCTTTGTGATCGGGATATCTGGTATGGGGTACTTCCTCGTTGAACGAGCTGTTCCCTGGACGGTTCTCGTGCAGCGTGTGGTGGCTCAGACACAGTCCTTCACGTTTCTGGCTATTCCCTTCTTTATTTTTGCCGGAAATTTGATGAATGAGACCGGAATTACCAAAAACCTGCTCTCGCTTGCCAAACTGCTGACAAGAAAGATGTATGGTGGGGTGGCTCAGGTAAACGTAGTCCTCTCCACGCTCATGGGCGGTGTTTCAGGTTCTGCAGTAGCTGATGCAAGCATGCAGATTCGGATTCTCGGCCCTGAAATGGATAAACAGCAGTATCCCAAAGGGTATACTGCAGCAATTACCTGTCTGTCCGGCCTTGTTGTTGCGACGATTCCCCCCAGTCTTGGTTTGATATTGTTCGGGTTCCTCGGAAATGTATCAATCGGGAAACTGTTTATTGCCGGTATTATTCCTGGTTTTCTCATGGCTGCCTTCTTGATGGTCACCGTAAGTTTGACATCACGCCACCATCACTATGACAAACCCGCCGAAGATGCAACCTTTCCTACGTTCAGGGAAATCGGGGCAAACCTCAAGAAATCCATATGGGCGCTTCTCTTTCCGATCATCCTCATCGTTGGAATCCGCTTCGGTATCTTTACCCCGTCGGAAGCCGGTGCGTTTGCAGTTGTCTATTCAATCTTCTGTGGGGTATTCATCTATCATGAATTGACCTGGGAAAGGTTCTGGAAAGCGTTGCGGAATGCCATTGCTGATCTGGGTTCCATCATCGTCATCATTGCTTTCAGCGGAATCTTCGGCTACGCCCTCACCTTCGGGGAAGTTCCGGTAAAAATGAGTGGGTTCTTGCTTTCCATTACAACGAATGGAACGTTGATGATGTTGTTGCTCCTCACGTTCCTTTTCTTTGCCGGCATGTTTCTGGATAGTGATGTAAATACATTGCTGCTCACCCCGATTTTCGTACCGGTGGTCATGTCGCTGGGGATAGATCCGGTGCATTTTGGCATTTGTATGTCCACCATCATCACCTTGGGTTGTATGACGCCTCCGGTTGGAACCGGCATTTACATTGTCTGCGGGATTGAAGGATGTTCAATCGGGGATTTTGTGAAGGAATCGGTTCCTTTCTTCGTGGCAATATTCCTGGAAATCCTGGTATTGGTATTTTTCCCGCAAATTACCCTCTTCCTGCCGAATTTGATTTACGGGTGATAGCATGCAGGAAAAGGAACTTGATTCAGAAATACATGGGTTTAGGGATGTCTTCTTTTCCCAAGGTTGGCGGGTCTCCTATGCTGATTACGATCCTCAGGGCAATGACCTCTCATGCGCCCGGAGGATGGAGAAGCATCTTGAAACCGAAGAAGCTTTCTATCTTCTCAAAGGACGTGTCTGCTTGGTAACCGCAGGAAGCGGGAAGGTGCTTGGACCGTTGGAAGCACACCCGCTTGAGGACGGTAGGTTGTATATTGTGGGAAAAGGCGAATGGCATCTTGGGATCTTCCACCCCGGAGCAGCGGTTCTGATTGTGGAAAACGAAAAAGAATCATGTTCCGAATCCTTACCGCTCAGCCCTAAGGATTTGGCGGATCTCAAGAAGATTTTTGCTTGAGGGCCTGGAATTTTGCTATAGTGTAACTGTGTAAACTCTTGATGGTGGTGGTTTCATGACATTGAAGGATATTTCTAAGGCTACCGGGTACTCCCTGACGTCGATTCATCGTGCAATATACAATAAGGAAGGACTCAGTCCTGCAACCCGGGATAAAATCCTGGAAGCGGTGAAAAGCATGGGGTACGAGGTCAATTATCTGGCTTCCTCTTTGAAACGGAAAACTTTGAATATTGCCTTTGTCGGGAAAAAGCCCCGGGTAAGCCATGATTACCATCATATGATTGCAGAGGGAGTCAAGTCGGCATTTTCCCAGGATATGGGGATGAATATCGCCCTACGAGAATTCTATTTTGATGGTAAGGCGTCTGATCTTGAGGATGAAGAGTGCAGAATCCTTTCTGATCTGTATTATCAGGACGACTTGGATGGCTTGGTGATCATGCCGATCAATACGGGGATCAAGTTGCAGCTTGCCGTCCAGAAACTCATCGGGAAGGGATATCCTGTGGTGCTCGTCGATGATAGTTTCGCACACATGGATTTTCTTTGCGCGGTCGAGCCGTTCAACGATTTCATCGGCCAAACCGGCGCTGAATTCATGAGTCAGATATGCAAACCCGGGAAGCTGTTGGTGGCGTTGGGGAATGCTTCAAGTAAAGGCCAGATGGAGAACTACGAAAGCTTTGTTGCCTATCTACAGAACCATGCGGTACCCATCACCTGTATTCCTGTGCAGGACTGTTTTGACAAAGCCCAGTTGGTGGATACGCTTGTTTCCTTGATCGACGATGAAGTTGTGGGTCTTTACACAGTCTGTGAGTCGAATACTCCGGCAATCTGCAAAGCAGCGCTTGCCTCAGGCAGAAAGGATCTTAAGGTTCTTGGCTGTGATCTCAGCCCGGACAACAAGACCTATCTGGAAGATGGGGTGCTTTCCGGTATTCTTGATATGAATTCCTACCTCCAAGGATTTCTTGCCATGCGTATATTGTTGGAGTTTATCCTGAAGAACATCCGTCCCAAGGCATCGGTGCTTTCCGTACCGGTGCGGTTGGTTCTTCGCAGCAGTCTGGCATTCTTTGAAGGGGAGTATAGTGCAGGAATTTCCATTGCCAGTCGTAACGCTTGAAGTATCAGCGGACACGGTTTTCGCTCATCATACCCCATGCCGTTATGAGTATACTCTCATACGACTTTTTGAGGCTGCAGTTCGCGGACTATCAGCATTACGTCGGATCAATCCTTCAAGCATCCGATCGGCACCACCAGCACACCGTCATCACGGCGATACGCAAACTCGGTTCCTGTTAGAATCATAAGAAACGAGGGTTCCTTCATCTTATTGGTATCTACCTTGGCCTTCAGCTCCAGCAGGTGTTCAGCCGCTTCCTCGATCTCCTTGGCACCGAGTTTCACTTCGATCGGAGCCCACCTGCCGTCGTTGAGACAGACGACGGTATCCGATTCCAAGCCGCTCGCATCACGATAGTGGAAGACCTGCCCATCGATGGCCTCTGCGTAAACCCGTAGGTCCCTGGTGCAAAGGGACTTAAAGAGGAATCCAAAGTATTGGAAATCCTCGAGCAATCGGGAAGGGGTGAGCCGCATTACGGCTGTCGCGATGGAAGGATCCACGAAATGACGTTTCACTGAAGTTCTGATTGCCGTCTTGGAGCGCAACACAGGGTTCCAGGCAGGAAGATTCTCCGTGACGAAGATACGGTCCAACGCATTCAGGTACTGACTGATCGTCTTTTCTGAGACGCTTGTATCGGCATCGCCTAGGGCAATATCGTCACGTTTCGTCCTGATCGTGGCCATCGTCGCTATGTTTCTGGCATAGGAACGCATCAACGCCCGTACCCGGGCAGGATTCTTGTCCACACCATCAACCCGGGAAATATCCGCATGTATGATTGCCTCCACATAATCCACTGCATGGCGCAACGCAATGCTCCCTTCATCGCCGATGGAAGCCGGCCATCCTCCCCGGACAATGGCTGAAGCTATGCTTTCTATGGATACATCTGAGAATCCCTCGGGATTGGTACTCCCCTCGAACAACGATTTGAGAGAAACCATCCCATTCGACTCCAGGGATTCGAACAGACTCATGGGGCGCATCATCAGTCGTGAGATTCGCCCGGTCCCCGTATGTTGTACCGTATCATCCTGTGGCACCGCCGATCCTGTCAGAATGAACTGCCCTGGCTTGCCTCCCCGTTGGTCGACTATGAAACGTACTGCATCCCATAATACGGGTGCGCTTTGCCACTCATCGAGCAAGCGGGGCGAGTCTCCCTGCAAGAGAAGGGAAGGTTTTGTATCAGCTGCCATGAGGTACGAGGCTGCCTTGTCAGGATCCTGCATGAACAGCTGGCTTTTTGATGCCCTCGTCGCAGTTGCCGTTTTCCCACACCATTTAGGCCCTTCGACCAGAACAGCACCGCTAGAGCGGAGTCTCTCCTGTAAGAGCCCGTCAGCAATACGCTTGAGATAGGTTTGTTTTTCCATGTGGGGATCCTCCTTCCCTGAGACGTATTGTATCCTTTGCTTCCGAGAATATTGGTATTCAACTTCCTAAAAAAATGCTATCATACTTCTTCTTTTGTAGCTGTCAATAAAAGTAGACACCTAGAGTAATTCGATTGCATGGCACTGTTTGCATTTCGTTATTCATTGCTTCTTCTTGTGAAATTGCTCTTTTTACCCGAACGGGCACGCCAGGTGGAGAAAAAAACATGTCTAGGTAGCTGTCTAGACCTGTTTCGCTTTCCTCTTTTGGACAAACTTGGGTATTCCGGAAAGGACTCGGTTCTGGAAAGTCCCCTTTGATGGTATCTCGCCTCTCCTAAATCGACGGTAATAGTTGTCGGGGGTGTCATACCCTATGGTATAGCAGGGGCGTTTGGCGTTGTAGAAGAAGACATAGACGGAGATGGCCCCTCGTATCTGCTCCCTGCCGCGGCACTCCTCGAGCTTGAAATCTTCAACTTCTTCCAGACCTTGAGGACCAATGCCATCCTGGAAGGATTCAATTCGAAGATAAGCATCATCAAGAGTCGGGCAAGAGGCTTCAAGAACATGAGGATCTTCATGAATATGATCTACTTCGTCTGTGGAGAATTGTCCCTTCCCCTGCAGCCCATCATGTAGTTTTATCCACTACAAACAGCGAAAGGCCATGAATCCGAGGATATTGTCAATATACCTCAATGATTATCATAGCCGGATGTTCAGATCCCTGATCATGTGGAATAAGTCTGTAGTTTGCACTTGGAACTTTTCTGCAACATTCAGAATCTTTACTCTACCGCAAGGACTACCCGCATTGATATGTACATATGATTCAAAGGTGACAATAGTGAATCCATGTACGGCGGCAACTGCGATCAACCAAGGATCAGCGACAGATTCATCTGCCTACTGACGAAGCGCTTTTTCCGAATAACATGGATCTTGTTGGATGAACTGAAGGATTTCGGCATATTTGAGAACGATTTCTTGTTGCTTATGATCGATATATCTCCCGATATCCAGATCCTTCATCCAGAGGGCTAAGTCATCCTTCTCATTGGGTTTTAGAATTTCTTTTTTTCACAAGATCCAGGATTGCCAGGTACCCTTCTTGGATCTTCTCAGCCATAGAATCCCAGAATCTGGATGCAATGTCGAACGGATAGTATGAATTCTTTGGTGTGATCAAGGAATTTGTATCTATGAGGTAGATGGTTCCCAATGGCATCAGAACTTCATCCTTTCAATAAGCTCAGAAAACGTATGTCTGTTGGTATCGGTGAGCCTGATAGCTTCGGAGTACAGGGTCTTGCCCCGAGAAACACTGTCCACCACGAAGGCCAAAAACCTTTTGTCTATGCGGCTTCCCTTGGTTCGGTAAAAATCTCCTCCATTATCTTTCTAGGCTTGTTTTTGTTCATGGAAATCCTGTATTGCATCCCTAACGATTTCGTCGTATGTGGTTTGTCCAATTCTTCCGGAGTCCAGTGCCTTTCGTGCAACGATGATGCGGCCGCACTTAACATAATGAGCGACTTTCCCGATGAACTCATCGATGGATGTAGCTCGGATGCTTTGAGCATTCCATATCTTGCCAAATAAGCTGGCTGGCACGAGGATTTCAGCTGCTACCGCATTACAGAGCGTTTCGAGTTTATTGACACTGTTGGAGGTGCTGTACCTGTCGTTGAACAGGTTTTCTACCCCAAGGCAGATATGGACGAATTCATGAAGAGGGAAAACAACCTGCCACTTGCAGAATCCGTTGCATTGATGAAGATCAACGGGGCGAACGAATCGATGAGAGCGAAAGCGCGGAACTCTTCTATGCTGAGTGGTCGATGTGTGTTGTTGCGGACAACGCCGTTCATCATGACAATGACACCGGCTTCGCTCATTCTGTCTCTGAGCTGATTGAAGGAGTTCTCTGTCGTTTCAAACCAGTTAATGGATAAACCAAGAACAGTACGGATATAAGCTGCAATGACAGCAATATCGGTTGCATCTTTGAGCTTGCCGACAATCGGATTGGTTTCAGATCCTTCGTCGATCAGATAGTCCCGTGTTCAATCGATTATTTGCTCCATATCGGCGATGGTATCTATCAGCTCCCTGCTTGGATTCTCGGATTCTGCGCTTGCTATGGTTCTGTACTCCATGAGCTTGATCTCTTCTCTTAGTGGGATTTGAAGGAAGAAATACCCAAGGGGGATGCGGGCTTTTTTACTCATGTCCTGGATTTCATTGAATGTGGGGGCCATTGCCCCTGTCCGCCATTGCTTCAGGAGATCCAGAGATTTTACTGGAGTTGGGTGTGCCCCCAACTGACCGATTACCCAATCGACCACAGCAGGAGAAACAGTGTATGTTGTTTTCATTTTATGTTTCGCCCCCTCCAGTTTAGAACTTCAATATCCATTCGCCAACAAGCTTAGTATCCACATATGGTGAACATATGTTTGTTCACGCCTGTTCCTTCTAAGCCTTGAATACGTAGTTTTCAATCATTCTAGGATTGTCTCTGATCAGCTGAAGTAGTCGGCGGGAGGGCCCTTCTGGAGTATTTCTTCCACGCTCCCAGGCCTCGACTGTTTTCTTGGATACGCCAAGGGATGATGCAAAGAGGACCTGACTCAAGCCAACTTGCTTTCGGATTTGCTTGATGTCCTCGCTGGAAAAAGACTCCACCGGTCTTACTGCAATTTTCGTCTTTCTTGCATCGATCTTTCCTTCCTGGTATTTGACGGCCTCATCCAGCCCTTGCATGATGCTTTTATATACACTCATTTCCTTGTCTCCTGTTTCTGCAGACCTGTTTCCAGAACGACAATCATTTTCGCGATTTCTTTCCTTTCCTTGGGCGATAGATTGTCTTTTTCGGATTTTGGATATGCCGTGATCAAGTAGATCGTTTCATGTATGGTGAAATCGACATATGCAACTCGACCACTGCCGCTTTTGCCACGACCCGGAAAGGCAATCCGGTACTTTCGAAGTCCTCCAGTGCCTCTGAGCACAGCACCTGCCTAGGGATTCTCCAATAATTCTTCTTGTAGCTGCCGAAGTTCCTCATCACCAAGCCCAAGGTGTTTCCATTGGCGATCGAACTCCGGCATCATGACAAATTCACGATTGATCTGCATAAGCTGTCTACAAAATACCCTATCAGATAGGGTATAGTCAAGTGCTTGTCGCATCTATTTGGTCAATGCTTAATTCATCAGGAATGGTCGTTGACATCCTGTCTCAGAACGGAGGCCTTCTGTGAGGGGAACAGCCGATCTACACGCTCTATCGGTTCTTAATTCATGCGTAGCTATCAATAAAATCAGCCTCCACTTGTCAAGAAAAGTCTACACAGAAAGTGGTTTTTCATGCACGGTGCTTTCCTTCCAATTCTCCTTGCAGGTTGTCTGATCAGACAGAAATCGGAACCTGTCCCGTACGCGTTGCCTTCCTCTTATGGCTTTTGTATGGTGTACCGCAGTTCAGCCATGCCCGTACCCATACGCTCTACAGAGGTCAGCTGCAGGACCGGGCTGAGCACCCTTCTGGGGAACAGGGGCTTTCCCTTCCCCAATGTCGCACTTCCGATTTGGATGATCAACTCATCCAACAGTCCGGCATCATGAAACTGCCCGGCGAGATCGCCGCCACCGACAATCCAAATATTTTTCTCTCCGGCTGCCAAGCGCATTTGTGCATGCACCGGTCGTACATCTCCTTGGACGAAACGGATGTCGGCGCCTTCCGGTACAGTCAGCATGCGTGTGGTGAACACCCATGTTGTTTGTGCATACGGCCAGGGTTGCCCGGTCTCTTTGATGTTGCGGACCAGCCATTCGTAGGTTGCGGATCCCATTGCCAAGGCACCAACTTCGGCGATGAACGCAGGGTAACTGGAGGTTTCAAGATCCCCAAGAGGGAACAGCCACTGGAGACTGTCATCTTCGGTGGCAAGAAATCCATCAAGGCTTGTCGCCGTGTAATACTGGGTTTTCATGGTTCTTCAACCTCCTTCTTCCCTGCATACTACAAGGCGGTTGTGCCGGTAGGCAAGTCGATGGCTTGGGTGAACGATCTTTCTCGGCAGGTGCACAGCAAAAACAAATGCATTCAATACGTTAGAATGCGTGTCTCCGATTGGAAAATTGCTCGTCGATGAAGTGTTGGATTTGTCTCCTTCGGGAAACGGATGAACAAGCAAAACGTCTTTCCTGTCTCCTTTGCAAAATCGAATCAATGAAAAAACACCTTCTGTGTGAATTTTTTTTGCCAAGTACTCACACGTTCAATACAGAATTAATAAAATCAATATTTGATACTAAAAATATTAAAAAAATGAATACCTATGAAAAAATAAATTGACAAAAACGATACTGCGACCTATAGTGACCATGAAAGAGGAATACATATGGAACACGGATGGCAACGACTCTTGGCCATGACAGGCGGCAAACAGTTCACCATACAGCAGATACACATACCCGAGGACAACATCACGATTGAAGGGGATTTCGGGCTTCCTCCGTTCGCTCAGCTGAGTATGGAGGACCAGATCTTCATTGCGGCGTTTCTCAAGACCCACGGGTCGATCAAGCAGATGGAATCTATCTTCAACATCAGCTACCCGACGGTGAAGAACCGGCTCAACAGCATTGCACGTCGCTTGGATATCGTCGATGTTTCCATTGATGTCTCCAATCCAGTGTCCAGCATTCTCGACCGCCTGGAGCAGGGGGACATCACCGTCGATCAGGCAATTGAGGAAATCAAATGACACTTCCGGTTTTGATACACATCAAGGTACATGACCCTTCTCATACATTCGGCTTGTACCTCCCCATGGTGCTCATATACCTGCTGTTGCTTCCCTTTGTCATCCTGGGGGCAATCGTTCTGGTAATCCTGTTGGCAATTCCCGAGACAGCCAAGCAAGCGCGAAACTATCTTGTTTTGGCAGGGGCGCTTCCTTCCTTGCTTTCCTCCAGCATTGGGACGGAAATCGAAGTCCATTCAAATACGAAAGATATTCAGCTGCGTATTACGTAGTGAAGAAGGAGAATCCAAATGAGTGAAGAGAGAATGAGAATCCTAACCATGCTGGCAGAAGGCAAACTTACCGCCGAGGATGCCGAGAAGCTGCTGCAAGCCCTTGAGGGAAAAACACGGGAGCCGGAAGGCGTCGAAATACAACGGGACAAAACCACGAAGGGGACATACCTGTATGTGCAGGTGGATCCCAAACAAGGGAAGTCCACCGAACGGGTTTCGGTCAAAGTACCCTTGGCACTGGTGAAAGCCGGATTGAACATTACCAAATTGATACCTGTCGAAGCTCAGGATAAAATCCAGTCATCGTTGCAGGAAAATGGGATCCCCTTCAATCTCAGCGATATCAATGGGCAAAACTTCGAGGAGATCATGGAAGCGCTCGAACAGATGAGCATCGATGTGGACACCGATGATTCATCGGTGAAGGTGTTTTGCCGTTGAACAGGTGTCTGACGACAAACAGTGAAGGAAGATTGTCATGATAGTACTACGCATCATGGAAGCAAGGGACATCGAGGCTGTCGAAGCGCTCATCCTGCAATTGGCACAGGACTTGGGAGAGTCGTTTAGCATTGGTGCAGGCCAATCGGCTGCCCACTTCCAAGCGATGAAACAATCTCCTGACATCTACCAGAACGTTGTCGCATGCATTGATGCTGTCGTGGTAGGGTTCCTTTCTGTGGTGCGCTATCGTTCTTTCTTTCACCACAAAGGCACCGCTCTGGTCAACGAGCTGGTGGTGGCGAAGGAATATCGGGGAATGCACATCGGTTCGGCGTTGTTGGAGCATGCAGCCGACTGTGCCCTCACTGATGGGTTTGACGAGATCGAGGTGGGGGTCATGCAGGAAAACATACGAGCCATCTCGTTCTATCGACGACATGGCTTTTCTCTAGAATACCTGCTTCTGGGCAGGGAGTTCTGTACATGACTTGCCAGCCGGCCTTTGGCCTGGATCCTCTACCGGGCGTATGATGAATCTGTATGGAAGCGAGTTTGCTCCAATTCTTCTCCTCCCTCGATCGATCACGCTTTGTCGATGACCCATACAAGACACTGGCACAAGTGGACCGTCCTCTACCCATAGGCTACGGGCAGACGATCAGCCAGCCAAGTCTCGTGCTGTATATGACTGATCAACTGCAGCTTGAAAAGACGCAGAAGGTCTTGGAAATCGGAACTGGGAGCGGGTACCAGACGGCATTTCTCGCCCAATTCGCCGCTGAAGTCTATAGTGTTGAGCTGCTTGGGCAGCTGCAATGCCGGGCAAAGGAGCGTCTGGATGCTCTGGGATACCGGAACAT
>NZ_JBFWIJ010000046.1:0-8978 GCF_050256055.1 Sphaerochaeta sp.
TGCGTGCAGCGGCAACTGCTACCTTGCCAAGCTCCTTTCCCTCTGCATCAATCAGATACCATTTCTTCTGAATCGTCAGCGGTTTCACAAAAATAGTCTTCATCTATTCATCCTGTTCTGCAAGGACTGGCCTTGCGTGTGGTTTTGTGCATGGTAGAATTACTTCTTCCATATCTATACTTACAGCGCAGCATACCGGCGGGCCAACTCAAGCAACGGCCGTATCGTTCCTGATGTATATTCACCGGGGACAATGAACGGAACCTGTGCTGAAGGTGGCATGATCACCTTGCAGGCCAAAGCCTCCAAGGCAAACTCTCCATAGCGTTGATCCGAAAGACCGGTTAATCCGTACGGTCCACGGGTCTCGAACACCCCCTGCAAGGGATTGTTCATACGCATAGTCACTACTTCCTCCATCTTCAAAGTGCGGACCAGGGACGCAGTCGTCTTGATGAGCAAATCAAGCAACAGCGGTGAAACACAATCCGAAGGCGGCAGCTCTGCTGTACAGGCTTCTTCCTTGAGGCAAACGACCTGAGGTACGAAACTCCCTGGGAAAGGTAGGATAGGGAAGAGCATCACGGAATCTGCCCCGCCAGAACCTAGGAACGGTCGCCAATAGGACACTGTACGGCTTGCTTGTTCGGCTGATGAAGCAGGATCGAAGAGTGCATCGTCCGATACCTGTTTTGCAACCTGCAAGGCTTTCTGATGGTCCGCATACACGCGAATCACCGGATAGTCTGGAAATAGCGTAGCCAGCAGCGTTTCGAGCCTTCCTGCAAATATCGAAGGATATTCACTGACCAAGCCCCGACTGATCGTATTTTTCATTGCTTTTTGGATCTGATCGGGACGATGGCCCAGGACGGCTCTGCCATAATTCTGAAAAAAATCGAGGTACCGCACGCCGTATCGGTCATATACATAAAACGAACGCGCACGGACAACGGTAGGCATTGTATAACCTTCCGTAGGTTTTTGTCTAGTATCCAGACACTCTGTTCGCATCCTACTCGCCCCCAAGTTTTTCAAGTTGTGCAAACTTGCTGATGAACGTCGCTTTTCGGCCTGTGGAGAATCGCACTTCGATGACTTCGCGGTCCCCGCTCATACGCAGATCGACCACCTCACCTTCTCCATAGCTGTCACTATACACCCGCTGTCCGAGTGCAAACAGCGGCTGCCCTGCTTTCTGCTCATGGGTCGTCTTCATGGTGAAACTCTTCGCCTTAGTCCCAAACCCTTTCTGGATCAAGGCGCCGCCGCCCACCCCCCAACCGGAATTGGAAGCAGGACGCTGGACAGGTGAGGTTGCGTAGGAACCAAATCCCGCATACCCGTCGGACGGCCGGAGTCCTTGGACTGTGATCAATCCGGAATCGATCTCATCCACAAACCGGCTTGGGTGTTGGTAACTGGTCTTTCCCCAAAGCCTGCGCGCTCGTGCACTCAACAGATACAGATCCTTGCGGGCCCGGGTGACCGCAACATAGAATATCCTGCGCTCTTCCTCCACGTCCTCATCACTCTCACTGGAACGCCCGGGAAACAATTCATCCTCCAAACCTGCCACAAACACACGGTCGAATTCCAATCCCTTGGTATTGTGCATGGTAATAAGGGTGACGCCATCCTTGTTCCGAGGATCATCGGTTCCCAGGGTGGTCCGGTCGAGCGTCAATTGCTCGAGGAATGCAAGCAATCCATCAAGGGAAGAGTCGTAGGGTGCAAGCGCACTGACCAATGCCTCAAGGTTCTGCACCTTGCCGGTGCTATTCTGACGGTCTAAATCCTGATAATGATCCAGCAGCCCCGATTCGGTGACCAGAAATTTGGCACAGTCGACCAACTCGCCTTCTGCCAACATCTGCTTGGCATGCTCATACATATGCAGGAAGAAGGAAGCTCCACTTTTTGCTTTCGCAGAGAGTGCCCCATCTTCTATGGCTCT
Source organism: Sphaerochaeta sp. (assembly GCF_050256055.1). NCBI lineage: Bacteria > Pseudomonadati > Spirochaetota > Spirochaetia > Spirochaetales > Sphaerochaetaceae > Sphaerochaeta > Sphaerochaeta sp. The sequence continues at coordinate 1,958 of NZ_JBFWIJ010000046.1, forward strand.
CCTAAGCATGACCAACACATCCCCATCACTATCCATAGCATAGGAAAGGATGGTCTCCTGGGAACCGGGGCCGATCCCCCGGGGCGGCTTGTTGACCATGCGCTTGAAGTTCACCTCGTCCTTGGTATTGGTCAACAGGAACAGGAGGGCCAAGGCGTCCTTGACCTCCTCGCGGTCATAGAACTGCAAGGCCCCCACCACCTTATAGGGGATGGAAAGACGTTTGAACATCGTTTCAAACGCAACCGACTGGGCATTGGTCCGGTACAGAATAGCGCTTTCGTTGAATCGACGATCTGCAAGCAGAACATTGGCGACCCGCTGGGCTTCATCCTGTTCGTCCTGCACATAGAGAAGATGCGGCTTGGCCCCCGTTGCATTTGCGGTCCAGAGTTGTTTGTCATGCCGACCACGGTTGTTCTTGATTACCGCATTGGCAATGGCAAGAATGTTTTGGGTGGAGCGATAGTTTTGCTCCAGTTTCACCGTCCGGGTGAATGGATAGAGTTCGGGGAAACTGAGAATATTCTGCACCTCCGCTCCCCGGAACCGATAGATAGACTGATCATCATCACCGACGACACAGACAAAACAGCCTGGCCCGACCAAATGCTTGAGGAGGGTGAACTGGGCGGCGTTGGAATCCTGGTATTCGTCGACCAGGATCATCCGGAACCGGTGATGCACCCAATCCAACACACCCGGACGCGTATCGAGCAGTTCGATGCTTCTCCCGATCAGATCGGCAAAGTCCACATTACCCACCCGTCTGAGTTTCTGTTCGTATGCTTCAAACATTCGTTTGAAGGTTGCATCGACTTTCAGGCTGGTCAGGTTGTCCTGCGGACCCAAACCGCGGTCTTTTGCTGCGGAGATCTTGCGCATGATCGGGTCCAATTCACGCTTTTTGTAGTTGGGAAAACAGGAAGCCAACAAGGAAAGGGAATCATCATCGTCATAGATGGTAAAATTGGAATCAAGACCGATCTCAGAACCGAAACGTCTGAGCAGCCAAGCGCCGAAGGAGTGGAAGGTCCGGATATTGCATTCATCCACATAGGGATTGTCATCCAACATACCTTTCACCCGATCCTTCATTTCGTTGGCGGCCTTGTTGGTGAAGGTGACAGCCAAAATTTGGTAAGGGGCAATACCCAGACTCTGGATCGCATAGGCGATCTTGGTGGTGATGACCCGGGTCTTCCCACTGCCTGCTCCGGCCAGCACCAATAACGGTCTGCTGTTTTCCAGGACCGCCTCCCTCTGCATTTCATTCAACTGGTCGAGCAATGCCTGGATATCAGCCATGCATTGCTCCTGCTACAGGGATAGCCTCCAGATCCAAGCCGTTTACCCGCTTGATGCCACATCTCACCATCTGTCCGGCTTTCAGATTCCGCCCGACCACCACGGTGAGGCCATCGACTTCCGGGGCCTGTGCGTACATACGTCCGATCGCCAGATCCTCACCCTCGACCAGCTCTTCGATCAGGATGTCATATTCCTTGCCGACAAACCGTTGGAGGTTATTTCCGGTAATGGGGGCCTGTAATGCCTCCAATTCCTCCTGGAATGCAGCCGCCACTTTATGCGCTTTACGATGGTCACGATCATTTCTCAACGCATATGCCTTCGTCCCTTCTTCCCTGCTGTACAGGAAGGAACCGACCCAATCGAGTCGGGCTTTCTTCAGGAAATCGAGGACCTGTGCGAAGGCCGCCTCATCCTCACCGGGGTATCCCAACAGAATGGTGGAACGCAGTACAGCATCAGGAACAGCAGACCTGATTTGCTCGATCAAAGCCAGATGACTCTCTTTGGTTCCGGTTCGTCCCATACTGCGAAGCACGGTGGTATCGGCATGTTGGAACGGGATGTCGAAGTACGGCAGCACCTTCGGATGGGTGGCGATAAAGGAAGGCAGGGAGGCTGGGAAGGCATCAGGATGGATATACAGCAGCCGGATGAAAAAATCGCCGGGCAATGCTGTCAGGTCGGCCAGCAGTTCCATGAATTTGCTTGTGCGATCGGAATCATCCGTTCCGTAGGCAGCCAGGTCCTGGGCGATCAGGTTTATCTCCCGAATCCCCCGGCTGATCAAATCCCTTGCCTCGGCGAGAATGGTCTGCTTGGGTTTGGACCTCAATTCACCCCGGATCAAGGGTATGGCGCAGTAGGAGCACCAGTGGTTGCATCCTTCGCTTATTTTCAGATAGGCGCTTCCGGGGAAGGAAAGCAACAGATCTCGTTCATACACCTCGGTTTCCCGTGGGGGGTAGGAGGGAACGGAAATCACACGCTCCCCACTGAAAACCTGACGCACCACCTCATGGATCTTGGAAAGATCCCGATTCCCGAAGATGGCGGAAGCCTCCCCCAGCTCCTTCTCCAGCTGATCGGCGTACCGCTGGGCCATGCATCCGGTCAGGACGATCTTCGCCTTGCTGTTCGCCTCATGCAGGGAAAAGAACGAATTGATCGATTCCTCCCTGGCTGATTCGATGAATCCACAGGTGTTGACCAGAATAAGGTCGGCTTGCTCAACCTGCTCGGTGAGTACAAAATCATCGTCCTCAAGAAGCTTGATCAGCGTTTCTGCATCCACTTGGTTTTTGGCACACCCAAGATTTTCCATATATACGTTCTTCATCGATCACTCCATTTTCATTCAATTCACAGACAAGTAGGATACCATAGAACCACCCGGTTATCCTACCTCCATACCTGTGGAAAGAAATTGACAGTTTACAGAAACCTGTAGGAAACAAAGAGCTGTAATTACACTGGTATTTCTTTTCCAGGTAAATTGTTGCAATCAGATTTTTCGTATTAAATCTGTATAATTATAGTAATTCTTGCATAAAATACCATCTTGGTATAGTATCTGAAATGCTGTATCAATACGGGCTAATTACGCCTCTGTATCCATGCAACAAAAATCTCACAAGAGGAAACGAATGACGAAATATATCGTAAACCGACTATTAGGGATGATTCCCACATTGTTGATTATCATTACCTTGAGTTTCTTCATTGTCCGCGTTGCTCCGGGAGGACCGTTCGCCACTGAGCGCAATCTTCCCGAAGTCGTCAAACGTAACATTGAAACAAAGTATCACATGAACGAACCGTTGATTCAACAATACGGCCGGTACATGTTCGACATCTTGCGCGGCGACCTCGGCCCCTCCTTCAAGTACAAGGACTATGATGTCAATTACTACATTGCCAACAGTCTTCCCAAGTCCATCGTCCTGGGAAGCATCGCCATGATGATCGCCCTGCTGGTGGGTATCAGTGCGGGAATCCTTGCCGCCGTGAAACAGAATTCATGGGTCGATTACCTGAGCATGGGGGTGGCGGTCATAGGAATATCGGTTCCGCTGTTCGTCATCGCACCGGTATTGCAGCTGATCTTTGCCATGAAACTCAAATGGCTTCCGACCAGCGGTTGGTATACGACGGGGGAAGGATGGAAAACCATCATTCTTCCGGCGCTCTCCCTCTCCTTTGAATATTTCGCCAATATCGCTCGTCTTACCCGTTCCTCCATGCTGGAAACCTTGCGCAGCGACTATATCCGTACCGCAAAGGCAAAGGGAATGAAGAGTTCCTCCATCATTTTCAAGCATGCCTTGAAGGGCGCCATGCTGCCGATCGTCAGCTATCTCGGGCCAGCCTTCGCCGGCATCATCACCGGATCCATCGTTGTTGAACAAATTTTCCGCGTCCCTGGATTGGGAAAATTCTTCGTACAGAGCTCGTTCAACCGTGACTACACCCTCATCGTCGGTGTCGTCATTGTATACTCGGTCATCTTGATCGCCATGAACTTCATCGTAGACATCGTCTATGCACAGCTCGACCCGAGAATTACCTATAAATAAAGGAGAGGACCATGTTCTTGAAGCGAAACAAACAGAAAGAAGCGGCCCTCAATGAATTTGACCAGGTCGTAGAAGGAAACAGCCTCGGAAAGGATGCATGGCGCAGACTGAAGAAAAACAAGATGGCTGTACTCGGTATGATTGTTGTAATCATCTACTCCATCCTGGCCGCAACCGCGCCCCTGCTTCCCATTTATCCCTATGACCAGATCATCCTTGACCACCAACACCTCAGACCGACCCTGACCAAGACGGCCGGGGACCTGATGATGGAAACCAAACTGAAGGACCTGTATTTCAAGGCCTGGAGAGCAGGAACCTTGCACGTGACTGAAGCTCAATCCCAGCAGATCAAGGATTGGATCGCCGACAATGAAACGAACAGGGTCTGGCAATTCTGTTATGATGAAGGCCAGCGGCAGAGCAAGGCGGGGACCTTCACCTTCAGCGATGCCGACAAGAAGACGATCGATCGCCTCCAACAGAAAATCGATACCGAGTTCCTGATCAATGTCGACAAGATGCTTTATACTGATCTGGCGACCGGAAAAACCCACAACCTTGCCAAGATGAGCTATCCGCAAATCCTGAGCATCTATGCAAACCTGCTCGGTGTTGACGCAGCGGTCATCGAAAAACAGACCACCGAGGAAATCAACAACCAGGTTCTCAACTCCCTGAAGGCATCCACTCCCGATCTTTCCGATGAGGAATATTCGGCAAACTTGGAAATTGAGTTGGAAACCATGGGCAAGAAAGGTGTGGATGCAATTGGTAAAACCAACCTGCTTGGCAAGATCAAAACGACCATCACGCGATCGGTTGAACGGGATCTGAAGAAGGAAATCGCCGACGGGAATGCACAATTTCCGATCAAACGCCAGATTTCTGTGAACGACTCGTTGAAGGCGGACATTTCGGCAACCAAGAAGCATGACCGCCATTATTACCTCGGGACCGATTACAGCGGAAGGGATATGCTTTCACGCATCATCTACGGTGGGCAGGTATCCATCGCCATCGGCTTGGTCGGTACCTTGACCAGCGTCTTGATCGGCATCTTCCTAGGAGCCATCGCAGGCTATGCAGGAGGTAAGATAGACTTCCTGCTGATGCGTTTGGTCGATATCATGTACGGACTGCCGTACATGTTGCTGGTCATCATCTTCATGGCCATTTTCGGACGAAACATCATGAACCTGTTCGTTGCCCTTGCAATGGTCAGCTGGCTAACGATTGCCCGTATGGTGCGCGGCCAGATCATGAGTCTGAAAAACAGTGAATACGTGGAAGCCGCCCGGAGCATGGGTGCGTCGACTGGACGCATCATATTCCGCCATATGGTGCCCAATTCCCTGTCCGTCATCATTGTCTATTCCACGCTCAGGGTTCCGGCGTTCATCATGCAGGAATCATTCCTCTCCTTCCTTGGTCTTGGTGTTCAGGCTCCGTATGCTTCATGGGGCTCTTTGGTTGGGGATGCCGTGAATGGCATGACATTGTATCCGTGGAAGTTGATCTTCCCGGCCATCGCCATGACGATTTTCCTTTTTGCCATGAACTTCTTCGGTGATGGCTTGAGGGATGCGTTCGATCCACAAAGCAAAAACCAACTCTAGGAGGACCACATGAGTCTGAAACCCAATGCAAAAGTAGTCCTCGAAGTAAAGGACCTAAGAACACATTTCAGGACCGATGCCGGTATCGTCAAAGCTGTCGACGGCGTTTCCTTCACCCTGCACGAGGGTGAGACGCTGGGTATCGTCGGCGAGAGCGGCAGCGGCAAGAGCGTTACCAATCTTTCCATCATGCGCCTGATCCCCAGCCCTCCGGGCAAGGTGGTCGGGGGAGAAGCCCTGTTCGAAGGGGTCGATATTCTCCAACTATCCGAAAAGCAGATGCGTGAGATTCGGGGAAACAAGATCTCCATGATCTTCCAGGACCCGATGACCAGCCTCAACCCGTTCCTCAAGATTTCCACCCAGATGGTGGAAACCATCCGCCTGCATGAGAAGGATGTGTCCAAGGAGGAGGCCCTCAAGCGTTCGATTGAAATGCTCAAGCTCGTAGGCATTCCCTCTGCGGAAAAACGAATCCAGAGCTATCCTCACCAATTCTCCGGCGGTATGCGCCAGCGGGTTATGATTGCCATGGCGCTTTCCTGCAATGCGCAGGTTTTAGTGGCCGATGAACCGACCACTGCCTTGGACGTAACCATCCAGGCCCAGATTCTTGAATTGATCAACAATCTCAGCTCGAAGATGGGTACCGCCGTCATCCTGATCACCCACGATCTGGGAGTGGTCGCCGGCATGTGCGACCAAGTGTGCGTCATGTATGCCGGACGCATCGTGGAAAAGGCTGGAACCGATGATCTGTATGCCCGGCCCAGCCACCCCTATACTGAAGGTTTGATCAAGAGCGTTCCCCGGATGGATACCAAACAGAAGGGCAACCGGCTCTTCTCCATCGAGGGACAACCACCCAATGTAATCGATCTTCCTCCCTGCTGTCCGTTCCATCCCCGTTGCAACAAGGCGATGGACGTCTGTCGGAGTGCCTACCCACCGGTGAAGGATCTGGGAAGTGGACACGAGGTCGCCTGTTGGCTCTATGCTGATGAAGCGGCGAAGAAAGCAGCCCTTGCAGAGGCGCAGACCAAGGAGAAGGCAGAATGAGTGAAACACGAACACCCTTGTTGGAAGTCAAGGATTTGAAACAACACTTCCCCATTACCAGTGGAGCGTTGCTGAAGCGACAAGTCGGGGCAATTCGCGCCGTCGATGGAATTTCCTTCTCCGTCTATCCAGGGGAAACCCTGGGCATCGTCGGGGAATCCGGATGTGGTAAATCAACCACCGTCCGTTCCATCAGCCAGCTCTACAAGCCGACCAGCGGAAGCGTCGTATTCAATGGTGTTGATTTGACCACGGCTGACTACAAGACGATGCTGTTGGCCAGACGGGATATGCAGATGATCTTCCAGGACCCGTATGCTTCCCTTGATCCTCGTATGACCGTCCGTTCGATCATCGCTGAACCGTTGGTGATCTACAACAATCGCCATCTTTTGGAAACCCCATTGTCTGTGATGGAAATCGAAAAACAAGTAGAAGAGCTCATGGAACGGGTCG
>NZ_JBFWIJ010000047.1:0-6541 GCF_050256055.1 Sphaerochaeta sp.
GACAAAGAAAAAAGATTACGAAGGCTAAATCTATACAAACATGTTTGTGTTTTGGAATGGCAAAATAAAAGCTTGCTTCTCAATGAGTTGCAAGCTTTTTTCTGGGTTTTAGCTGTCAAAATCAGGATAGCAAAATTGGAAAAGGATGTAAATATCAATTCAGCAGAACAGTCGAGTCCCGATTTCCACCTCCCCTTTTGCCCGGTCGAACACCACCACCGAACCAAAGCCCGTACAACCATCGGCATTGAAGGTATCGGTGGGACTGGCCCATTCCTGATGGGCGATGACCACGGTGAAAACCTGCTCGGCCTTCTGGATATGCACCGCCTCAAGAAAGCTGTCACTGAACCGCGTTTTCTTGAAATTGGAAAGAACCCTGCATTTGGAAAGCGTTGCCGGAATCATCGCTTTTGGTGCGTTGAGGGAGATCAGCGTAAAAAGAGAAGCAAATGCATCGGATTCAACCTCACTGACCAAAGTCTTGTTGTCGACCAACTGATTGTACTGTCGGGACAGGCGTGTATTCTTGAGAAATTGCGTCACCCCTTCGGAGGAGGTCACCAGCACCTGCACCTCATTGTCCAGACTGCGGTAGAAGACTCCCTCTTCAGTCAATTTGACCTTGCCCCTATCGTTGAAATGCAAATAACTCTGATATGAGTGCTTTTCATGAGCCAAAAAGGCATCACAGATGAGGATCAGGTCATCACTGAGCGTGATGATGGTCCGTTTCGGCAACACTCCCACATCAAGGTACCCTTGGTGACTGCCCTGTAGGGCACAATACGGTCCTTTTTGAACCGCATCGAACAACAAGGGACCACTGAGCTTCAGACATTCCCAACTATCCTTGCACACGGTGAAATTCCTATGATCCACCGTCGTCGTGTTATGCGCCGTGCTATCCTTGAACTCGTACCGCTCGGCTTTCGGGACATAGGTGTACCTGCCCGCATCGACAAGCACATCCTCATCGTTGGCAAACAAGTCAAAATGCAATTTGTCACTATGTCCATGTCCTGCTCCCAAGGTCCCGCAGTGAAACCTCAGATAGTAAGCATCCGTACGGATGACGGCATTCCGGCTCTCCTGGAGAACCGTCAAGGACCGCCCGCATTTCACGGAAGGCAGTCGGTCATAGGTTTGGATGGCTTGAGACCCCAGATCCCATACGCTGTCGAAATCCAGATGGGCATACCCTCCGGCCTTCAGAAGCCCATCCTCAAACAGACAAGCGCCCTTGGTGATGATATCCCGCTGGTCGATGCGGTCACTGTCTCCCATACAGGGTTCACTGCCATCGGGTTTCTGCAATGCCAAGGAAGCAAGACACATCAAGTGTGTCTTTTCCTTAATCACCGCATCCAACACAAGATGCAGTCGCTTGGCCAGCAATACCACATCCAGATAGTCATGAGCCACCTCATTGTGATACATCGGAGACTGTTCCCACTGAAACCCGTCGTCGTAGACCTGCATCTGGATTTCCAATGACAAGCGTCTCAACGCTTCCTTGGTGAACGAACGGCTTTGTTCATCGGACGGCAAGGCAAGGGAAGCGAGCAGCAACCCATGATTCTCCAGCACTCCCCAATTACTCATCAGATGATAGCTGTCCCACACGGACATCAAAAACCTTGCATGTTCCGCTACGGATGCAAGGAAAGTATCAATCACTTCACCGGTGATCGAGGGGCTGTCGCGGAAATACTGCATGGCCTTCGTCCAGTACTCCATTCGCAGGCCCGCCTCGATGGATCGCCATGCTTTCTGGCAGGCGGGATCGGTCCGTTTCACCCGTTTGACCCAATCACACAGTTGGTGGGCAAACGTTTGGGCGTACGTTTCATCATGAGTCAGGGCATATGCCTGCCCAAGACAGATCCAGAAACGCATCCGATTGAAGGCAAACACCCATTCGCTGTCATCACCGGGTTGGTACAGCCAATGGATGACCGAGGGGAACACCACCGGTTCACTGGTACGTTCCATATCCCAACGAAGATTGAAAAGGAAGGACTGCTTCACCACCGCATCGGCGATTTCCAGGACCTTGCGAACCTCGGCTTGTTCGTAGGTGCGAACATATGAGGCGACTGAAGCGACATCGTCCAAGAAACAGATGCGGGTCTGTGAGAAATACTCCTCTCTGGTCATGTGAACCCTCCTACCAATACGAAACCCACCCGCCTTTCAGACGAGTCAACGCTTCCATGTAGAAATAATCACCCCAAGAGACGCATTCATCAACCCCTTCAGGCGTGCAGGAATTGAATGGCGAGCGTTTTGAATAGGTTCCATGCAGCACCAACCCGTTCGAGCAAACGGGGTCGGTGACTCGGTAGAAGGAAAACAGATTTTGCATCAAGGCTTTGGCCCATGATCGATAATACCCTGCCTCCTGCTCGGGAAGATGCTGTGCCATCTCAAGAAAGGCACAGGCCGCAATCGAAGCACTGGAAGAGTCACGGGGTTCATCCCCTTCGGTGAAGATCAAATCCCAATAGGGGATCAGATCGGCAGGCAGACGGGCAAGGAAATAGGCGGCGGACTGTCGAAATTGCTCGATGCATATAGCATCACCGGTATACCGGTAGCTCAGGGCGAGACCGTACAACGCCCATGTCTGGCCCCGGGTCCATGCGGAATCGAAACGATACCCCTGCACCGTCTCGCCTCGCAAGGGACGCCCCGTTTGCGCATCCATGAAGAACGTATGGTAGGTCGAGCCGTCCGGCCGAAAGGAATAGTGCAGACAGGTTCGGGTATGGGAAAGGGCAATCTCCCGGTAGCGTTCATCCCCGGTTTGGTCGCTCGCCCAATACAGCAATGGCAGATTCATCAGACAATCGATGATGAACCGGTGGTTCTTTTGGTCATGCATGTTTCCCCATGCCTGCAAAAAGGAACCCTTTTTCTGGAATCGGGTCATCAGCTGGTCTGCTGCCAGTAAGGCTGCTGTTCTTGCCCGTTTGCTGCCATCCAAATGATACAAGGATACACAAGAAGGCGTATAGAGGAATCCCATATCATGATGGTCCACCTCCCGACGACGTACGATTCGATCCAGGAAACTCTCGGCCAGGACATACGATGCATGCAACAGAGCCGGAGACCCTGTATGCTCGTATGCCAGACAGATTTCTCCAGGCCAGAACCCACAGGTCCATTGTGTATTATCGCACGCAGGATAGAAGTTGTTGACCGATGAATGGTTTTGGCATCGATAGGTAAAGTTCGGCAAATTACGAAGCACCTGATTTGATGCCTCATCGAGGGCCTGCAGTATCGTTGCATCGGAGATTTCGGTCATATTCACCCCTTTAGTCCTGTGCTGGCGACACCTTGGACAAAGAATTTTTGCAAGGAAAGGAATACTGCCACAACAGGGATGAGGGCTACCACACTGGCTGCCATGATCAAACCATATTCACTGGAATACTGACTGATGAACATTCTCAGACCTATCTGTATGGTCTTCAGTTCCGTTCTTGTCAAATACAACAATGGACCGAGAAAATCATTCCAGGTATTGACGAAGGTGAAGATCGTCAAGGTGGAAAGAGCTGGCTTGGACAACGGCAACATGATTTTGGCCCAGATGGCGTATTCATTCATTCCATCGATGCGGGCTGCTTCACACAACTCATCCGGAACACTCATGAAGAACTGCTTCATCAAGAACACCCCGAAGGCGCTGAACGCCTGCAGGCAGATGATCGCCAAATGCGTATTGTTCAATCCGAAGGATCGCATCATCATGAACTGCGGCACCATATAGACTTGCCAGGGCATGGCAATGGTGGCGACATACCCGAGAAACAGGAAGTCACGCCCTTTGAATTGCAGCTTGGCAAAAGCATAGGCGGCGAACGAAGAAGTCAGCAATTGCAGAAAGGTTACGATGATCGTCAATTTGGCGGTATTGCGGATGAACAATCCCAACGGGATGGTAGACCAAATTTCCACATAATTCTCCCAGCGCGGCTGGGAAGGTATCCATTCTATCGGGAATCGGAATACATCCTTGTCCAGCTTCAATGAAGCACTGAGCATCCAGGCGAAGGGAATGAGCATCAGAAGGACACACAACAGCAACAAGAAATACAACATGAGCATATTCAATCGGGTATGTTTGGTAGTCACCTGCATTTTGGGTCCCTCAGCGCATGCGTTGCTCACCCTTGAATTGAATCAAGGTGACACCCAAGACCAACACGAACAAAACCATGGCCACCGCACTGGCGGATCCCAAGTTCCAGCTTACGAAGGCCTTGTTGTAGATGTCATAGACCAGCACGAGGGTGGATGTGCCGGGACCGGCCTGGGTTACCATGTAGACGATATCATAGACCTTGAAACATTGGATGGTAAGCATGACCATCACAAAGAAGGTAGTCGCACTCAACTGGGGGACGGTCACGAACAGGAAGCGTTGCCAGGCATTGGCTCCATCAAGATTGGCCGCTTCATACAATTCGGCGTTGATACCCTGCAATCCTGCAAGATAAATGATCATGTAATACCCCATGTATTTCCAGACACTGAAGAGAATGATGGTCACCATCGCCCAATTCTTGTCCGCCGCCCAACCAGGAACTGTTTTCAAGCCCAATGTGTAGAGCACCATATTCACCGGGCCTTTCGAAGGATTGAAGATCATGTTCCATACCGCAGCCACTGCCACCAATGAGGCGACATAAGGGAAGAAACAGATGGTACGGATTATGTTTCTGGCTTTCAGTCCCTGATTGAGAATGACGGCCAAAAACAGGCTGCTTACCAGCGTAAGCGGAACCGTACCCAGTGTATAGACTATGGTATTTCTCAACGCTGCCTTGAATTGGTCATCATCCAACAAGTCGGTGAAATTGGAAAACCCGGCCCATTGGATAGGGTTCGACCCATCCCAATGCAACAGTGCCAATACCACGGCGAACACAATGGGAATGAGGGTGAACACAGCAAAACCTATGAAATTTGGGGCGATGAAACTATACGCCACCAACTGCCTTTTGATGCGTGCATTCTTTGCGGGCATGCAGATATCCTTATCGTCATACAGATTGAGGGTACAGGAAGCAGGATTGCTTCCTGTACCAAAGGAAGGGATACGGTTACTTGGACAGGATTTTTTGTACCTGCTCGTTCATCTTTGCAAGACCTGCATCGATGCTGATGTTGTTGGTCATGATCTCGTCATGGACCTGATTCAGCACGACCTCAATCTCTCCTGCCTTCTCATGCAACGGCATTTCCAAATAGGTCTTCACCACCTGCAGGGCATCCCTGCTTGCCTGGTCGGTGGGGAACCCGGGCATGGATGCGATGATCTTGATGACTTGGTCATCCTTGATCGCCGGGATGGTACCCGTCTTCGCGATGATCTGTGCCCCCTCGCCTCCGGTTACGAACCTCACAAAATCAAATGCGGCATCCTTTTTCTGCGAAGCATTGCTGACGCCGAGGCTGGTGATGGTTCCCAAGGTGGTCCCGGCTGGCACGCCTTCGGCATGCGGATATTTGACCAAACCCCAGTTCTTCACTTCGGTCTTCCCTTGGTCAATTTGGTTGATCAAGGTGGCGATGAACCAAGAACCCATGTTCATCATGGCGACGCTGTTGTTGTAGAATACCCCACTGTAATGGGTGGAGGATGTCTTCAAGGTAGCGTAATCCTGTACGATCCCATCCTTCTGTTCATTGAGCACCATCTGATAATACGGTTTGAGAAAATCATAGGTACCGTCTACGATGGTGTGTTTGCCGTCAAGGATGCCGAATAACTGTACTGCTGAACGCCAAGTATGATAATGAGCTCCGTATACCTTGTCAGCGCCGACCCCACTGGTCATTCTGCGGGCAAGTGCATCATATTGGGCAAAGGTCATGTCATTGGTCGGATAGGCAACTTTCGCCTTGTCAAAAAGATCCTTGTTGTAATACACCAACCAGAAATCGCTTCGGAACGGAATTCCGTACAGTTTTCCATCAACAGAAATCTGATCGGTCGTTCCACCGTACTGGGCAAGGTTGATGTTCTCACTCTTGATCTTGTCGTTCAGATTCATCAGCAGATTGCGTTTGACCAGATTGTTGTACCCCGGAATATCCTTGATGGTGACCACATCAATTGAGGAATCACCACCGGAAAGCTGAGTCTGCAACATGGTCATAAAATCGGCTGACCCCAAATCCAGCATCTCGATCTTCACCTTGGGATGGGTAGCTTCATAGGCCTTGATCAACGGTTCATAATACGTAGTCGAGGCAATATCCCAAAGTGCCCACTTCAAGGTAATCTCCCCGCTTGGGGAGGCAGGTGCTGCTTCCTTGGTTCCATTTGCAAAGCCAAAGCCGACCACCAAGCAGACCATCACCATCACCAATACCACTTTTTTCATGCAAAATCCTCCTTTTGAGGGGCATGGCCCCTTTCTGCTTGTAAGGGTACGGCCGAGCTGAAAGCAAATCCATGCACTTCGTTGCGCAAAACATTGAGTATTATCCGAACGTGTCTTGATTCTTGCACTTTTTT
>NZ_JBFWIJ010000048.1:0-6261 GCF_050256055.1 Sphaerochaeta sp.
GCAAACACTCCAACCATTCCGATTACCAAGACCAACAGGATAGCGATTGTCTTTTTCATGTTCTCTTCCTTTTTAAGGAGCTTCCTTCTTCGGCTCCTGTGCAAGCTTTTCATTTAACTGGCTCTTTTCCCTGAGCTCAGTTGTATAGTATGGACAAAAGAGACTTATGTCAATACTAAAAATATAAAACTTGGAATTTTTTAGAAAATATTTTTTAAAATTTTTATTTGTTTTATATAAAAAGAAATATTAGTTTTATTTGATAAAGTCACTTATGACAACAGGTGTTAAAAGTCGTACAAGTACAAAGAAAGTACTGTTTTTTATTCCCCAGTTTATCGTCAAAAACTGACGACATACGTTAGAAGTAGAGAAGAAGAAGTGGTTTTTCTCCTTGGTCCTTCTCCAACTTTCTTGCTTCCCTTGCATGTTTATGCAGGAAAATTGGGGGAAATCAATGATTTGTGGCAAATGTATTCACATATTCCAAAAAGTAATAGGTTGCGTTTGGCCTCTTGTGTAAAAACTTGAGTGGATATGCATAATTTCTCTTGTGCAGAATCGAGAGCCTACGCAATAATGAGTATATCTATGTATACTTTATGGAGGGCTCGTATGAAGAAACTGACTATTGCTTTGTTGGTATTCTTGCTGGCCTCTTCCGTACTCTTTGCTGCAGGCAGCACAGAACAGAAGAGTGGGGTGAAAGAGGTGGTCATCGGGGTATTCGAACCTCTCACTGGTGAAAACGGCGGTGGTGGCTACCAGGAAGTCCTGGGAATGCGCTACGCCAACAAGGTCTATCCTACCGTGAAAATCAACGGGGAAACCTACAACGTACGACTTGTGGAAGCCGACAACAAGTCCGATAAGACCGAAGCGGTCACCGCTGCCCAGAGCCTGATCTCCAGCGGAGCCTCCGTAATCCTCGGTTCCTACGGCTCGGGCGTATCGATTGCTGCAGGCAACATCTTCCTGGACAACCAGGTTCCTGCCATCGGCGCTTCCTGCACCAACCCGCAGGTCACCCTTGGAAACGACTACTACTTCCGCGTATGCTTCCTTGACCCGTTCCAGGGAACCGTAATGGCAAACTATGCATGGCAGTCCGGCGCCAAGAAGGCGGCGGTCATCACCCAGCTTGGTGACGACTACTCCTCCGGTCTGGGCAACTTCTTCAGCAGAGCGTTCAAGCAGCTCGGCGGCACTGTGGTCAGCGAACAGCAGTTCCAGACCAACACCACCGACTTCAAGTCAATTCTGACCAACATCAAAGCTGCTGGTCCTGAAGTGATATTCGCTCCGTCCTCCATTGCTACCGCTCCCTTGATCATCAAACAGGCTCGCGAACTTGGCATCACCGCCAAGATCATGGCAGGCGATACCTGGGAGAACTCTTCCATCATCGAGAACGCAGGGGCCAGCGCTGAAGGCGTCGTCCTCTCAACTTTCTTTGACGATGCAGATCCAGCGACCGCTGAAGCCGCAAAATTCATCGAAGGTTTCAAGAAATATCTCGTTGAGAACAAGCAGCCGGATATCATTCCTGCCGTCTCCGCTCTCGGATATGACGCCTACATCACCGCCCTTCAGGCTATCGAGAAAGCCAACTCCACCAAGGGTTCAGCAATTCGTGATGCCCTTACCGGTGTTGATGTGGAAGGGGTGACCGGACGCATCGTGTTCAACGAAAATGGTGATGCCAACAAGGATATGGCGTTTATCAAGATCGTTGAAAACGGCCAGTTCAAGTTCCTCAAGACCGTCAGCGTTATGTAAACAATTCGGATCTGGCTGGGACATCGTCCCAGCCAATCCCTCTTTTTTTTGTTTTTCTGCTTCAGTTTTCTTGGTTTGCTTTGTATCTTTCTGCATTTGTTACCTTAGGTATGGAGAACTACTGATGAGCATGACTACCATCCTGCAGCACTGCCTGACAGGAATATCCCTAGGAGGTGCCTACGCCCTGATAGCCATCGGCTATACCTTGGTGTACGGAATCCTTCGTCTGATCAACTTCGCCCATGGCGATATCTTCATGATGGCCGGCTACTTCATGATCTTTTCCCTGGCCAGTTTCCCTTGGCCTGTGGCAATTCTCATTACCTTAGCCGTGACCACCGTCATGGGCATAGGGATTGAACGAATGGCCTACAAACCGCTACGGAGTGCACCGCGCATGTCCATCATGATCAGCGCCATTGGTGTATCCTATCTCCTGCAGAACCTTTCCACCTATTTATTCACCGCCATTCCCCGTGGCTATCCGGAGATTCCGTTTCTCAAGCGGATATTCCAGATCGGGGATCTCTCCGCTTCCTTCGTCACCATTCTCACACCGATTCTGACCATTGTTTTGGTCATCATCCTGATGCTTTTGGTCAACAAGACCAAGACCGGCATGGCAATGCGGGCAGTCAGCAAGGATTTTGAAACCGCAAAGCTGATGGGCATCAACATCAACCGAGTCATTTCCATAACCTTCGCCATCGGTTCCTTCCTCGCAGGCGTCGGTTCGATCCTCTATTTCACCGACCGAATGTCGGTCACTCCGTTTTCCGGCACACTGCCCGGTCTCAAATGCTTCGTTGCCGCAGTCTTTGGCGGCATCGGAAACATTCCAGGGGCGGTTGTGGGCGGTTTCTTTATCGGTATCGTAGAAACCTTGCTGGTGGCTTTGGGCTACTCGACTTTTTCCGATGCATTCACCTTCCTGCTCCTGATCGTGATGCTGCTCGTACGACCGACCGGCTTGTTCGGCGAAAAAACCGTGGAGAAAGTATGATGAAACTCAAACGTACACATATCTATTCTCTGGTTACCCTTGCCCTGGTTCTGGTCTTCCTCTACTGGCTCAACGCCCATCGCCTGCAGAACGGCATGTTGGTATCGATTCTCCAGAAAGGTGCCATTCTGGCCTTGGTTGCCGTCTCGATGAACTTGCTCAACGGTTTTACCGGACTGTTCAGTCTCGGACAGGCGGGTTTCATGTCCATCGGTGCCTATACCACGGCGATCCTGCTTATCCCGGTACAGAACCTGGATGGTGTCTACTATATGAATGGGGTGAGTCCAGCGATCAAAGCCTTCAAGATGATGGTTGCTTCCAGTCCCCAGTTCATCCAGATACTCTTTCCCTTCTTCGCCTTGTTGCTTGGAGGTTTGCTGGCAGCCTTCGCAGCCGCCTTGGTCGGTATTGCGGTTTTGAGGCTGAAAAGCGATTACCTGGCCATTGCGACCTTGGGGTTATCGGAAATCGTCCGGGCAATCTTCTCCTCCCCGCAGTTCGACCAGATCACCAACGGTTCCTACGGCCTGAACAAGATTCCCAATTTTCCGGTCATGCTCTGGGGTGCAATTCCTTCCCTGATCACCCCATTTGTCATTGTCGCCCTATGCATCGTGTTCATGGTGCTCTTGATCAAGAGTTCCTACGGTCGTGCATTCAAGGCGATCCGCGAAGATGAAATCGCCGCCGAGGCCATGGGAATCAACCTGTTCAAGCACAAGGAACTGAGCTTCATCCTCTCTTCCTTCTTCTCTGCCGTAGCCGGAGGCCTGCTGGCCATGTACATGCGTTCGATCGAAGCCAAGACCTTCTCGATCACGATGACCTACGACATCCTGTTGATCGTGGTCATCGGTGGCATCGGCAGCGTAACCGGTTCCATCCTCAGCGCCTTCCTGGTGACCGCGGCAAAGGAATGGTGGCTGCGCTTCTTCGACCAGCCCTTGGTGATCGGAGGTTTCCACGTTCCTTTGTTCCGCACCGGTTTCAGAATGGTCATTTTCTCGATTCTCTTGATGGTGGTCGTACTCATCTACCGAAGAGGCTTGATGGGAACCAATGAATTCAGTTGGGAACGGATCATCAAACGATTCCAACGCAAGAGCAAGCAAGCAGGAGGCCAGGCATGAGCGACATCCTCTTGAAAACAGAACACATCACGATGCAGTTCGGCGGTGTCGTAGCCGTCGATGACCTGAACATTGAAATACCCAAGGATAGGATCACCGCCCTGATCGGCCCCAACGGAGCCGGAAAGACGACCGCCTTCAACGTCATCACCGGAGGGTATCAGCCGAGCAACGGCCGAGTCACCTTCGATGGGAAGGTGATCGGGGAAAACTACCCCCGGTCGAAGATGAAGAAGATTTACAACGGTACCTATAAGACACCATTTGAGAAGCAGGTGGTCAACACACCGGACAAGATCACCCGCCTCGGCATGGCGCGGACATTCCAGAACATCAGGTTGTTCAAAGACCTGACAGTCTTTGAGAATGTCTTGATCGCCAAGCATTGCCATATCAAGGCAGGGCTGTTCTCCTCGACCTTCAAGCTCAACAAGGAAGAGGAGAAACGGATGTATGAGGAGACCGAGGCATTGCTTGAGCGGGTAGGGCTTCTGCTCAATGCAAATGATATTTCCTCTTCGCTTCCCTATGGAAAGCAAAGAAGGCTGGAGATCGCCCGGGCATTGGCCACCGGCCCGAAGCTCCTGTTGTTGGATGAACCTGCTGCCGGGATGAACCCGAAGGAAACCGAGGAACTGTCGCAGTTCATCAAAGAGATCAAGGATTCCTTCCACTTGACGGTCTTCTTGATCGAGCACCATATGAATCTGGTCATGGATATTTCGGACAACATCTATGTCCTTGACTACGGCAAGACCATAGCTGAGGGAACACCTGCGGAAATCCAGAACAATCCTGCGGTTATCAGAGCGTATTTGGGGGTGGATGAGTCATGAGTTTATTGGATATTCAGGGCCTGAAGGTCTGTTACGGTGGTATTGTCGCCCTCAATGGCATCTCGTTCAATGTGGATGAGGGGAAGATCGTCACCCTCATCGGCGCCAACGGGGCGGGGAAGTCCACCACCTTGCGCGCCATCATGGGATTGGTGCCCATCACCAGTGGGACGATCACCTACCAAGGGGTGAAAATCAATGGGATGGATACCCGAAAGATCGTAGAAATGGGCTTGGTGTTGGTTCCCGAAGGCCGAAGGGTGTTCCCGAACCTCACTACCTTGGAAAATCTGAAGATCGGGGGGTACCTGCAGGATAAATCCCACGAACAGCAGAATCTTGAGCGGGTCTATGAGCTGTTTCCCCGATTGAAGGAACGGCATTGGCAGTTGGCCGGTACCCTGTCCGGAGGAGAGCAGCAGATGCTTGCCGTCGGCCGGGCCTTGATGGCCAACCCGAAGATGATCATGATGGATGAACCTTCGCTGGGGCTTGCCCCCTTGGTGGTCAAGGATATCTTCACCATCATCAAGCGGGTCAACGAGGCCGGGGTCACCGTCCTTCTGATCGAGCAGAACGCCAACGTTGCGCTCAGGACAGCCCATACCGGCTACGTCATGGAGACGGGCAACATCACCCTCACCGGTCCCGGCAAGGAATTGCTGGAGAACGAGGAGATCAAGTTCGCCTACTTGGGTAAGTCGAAGTAGGAAAGCTTCAAACAATCATGTAGGCAAGCCAAGGAGGGGGAGACCCCTCCTTGGTGTATCTTCTGCTTTATCTGGGATTTCGGAAAAAGCAACTAGTTCACCAACAGGCGAATGAGAGACAAGAAGGCTTCCCTGAAATACAAAAGAACCGCTGACTGTTCAGCGGTTCTTGCAAGAGGTGCCAATCGGATTCGAACCGATGCATCAAGGTTTTGCAGACCTTTCCCTTACCACTTGGGTATGGCACCAGTATTTAGGCACTGTTGACCATAGCAGGTTTCTCTTTGATAATCAAGGGGGAATAATCAAGATTCTCTACAAGGAGTGCCTATGAGACGACGTACAGGATTGGTACTGGTTTTTTTCCTGGTGGTTTCGCTTTCCCTGTTCAGTGCTCCCAGTGAACGCTGGGTCAATACCTCCCTGGCTTTCGACGCCTTGCAGCCGTCCGAACAAAGTCTTGGAGCCGATGTCTCCTTGTTCCTGTTTCCTGGGAATTCACCGATCGGCTTTGCTTCCCGCTTCTCCTCTTCCTTCTCACTTTCCGCATCTCCGGCGTTTTCCCGCCACAGTTTGACAGCAGCATAATCTAATTCAAAACCCCAAAACCACACGCCAGCCACCCCAGGGTGGTTTTTTTGCGTCTATACCCCTAGGGCTTAGAAACATAATTCTGTACAAATACGTTATCATATTTACAACTGCGCTTGCATCATGTATACTGGCAGCAAGGAGAAACACCATGGCCTACGCAGTCACCAGGAACGTGCTCAAGAGCGGCGATACAATCTATTACA
>NZ_JBFWIJ010000049.1:0-6187 GCF_050256055.1 Sphaerochaeta sp.
TGTTCCCATCCTACCCATAGGTCTTATTGCCCGTATTTGTAAAGCTGCTGCATTGCGGAATTTTTCGTGTATAACAAGAATCATGCATCCATGGGACCGGATTGCTTGAGTAATCGGATGTCTTTTGCAGGAGAGTTCCCGAATTGACGACTATACTCCCTGCAAAACTGGGAGGAGCTCTCATACCCAACCTCAAAGGCTGCTCTGGTTACATCAAGATCATCAACAAGCATTAAGCGGCGGGCTTCCTGAAGGCGGAACCATTTCTGGTATTGGAGGGGGCTCATGGCTGTCAGGTTATGGAAATGATGATGAAAAGAGGAAAGGCTCATGTGGCACAATTCGGCCAGTTCTTCCATCTTGACGGGTTTGTTGTAATTATCCTTGAGCCACTGTACCGCACCATGTATTTGGGAGCTCTGGCTGCCTGCCATGCTCAATTGACGTACATGATATCCTTGATCACTCGTTATCAATCGATAGAGTATTTCACGTTTGATTGAAGGTGCTAGAAAGGGTATGGAGACTGGTTCCTCCAGCAGGTTGATTAGTCGCAGAAAAGCATCGATCAAGGACAAGGATAGCTGTCCAACGCTCATGGCGCGTTGTGTTGGTAGTTTTGAAGGAATGGGGAGACTGCCCTCGGCAAGGAGTTTGGCAATCTCTTTCTGTTCCAAGGTAAACGCCAGACCCATATACGGCCTTTCCGGACTGGCATCCCGAATCTGGGCTACAACTGGTAAATCCAGGGAGGTGACCAGGTAGTGATCCCTGTCATATACCAACGAATCCTTACCCAACAATACTTCCTTTGAGCCCTGGCCGATCAGACAGATGCTCGGTCGCTGGATGATTCGTATTCGCGCCGAAGGAGCTTCGTACTTGTACATCCACAGCCCCGGGATGGCGTCCTTGGCATTCCCCTTGGTTCCCGTCCAATATTCAATCCGCTCGGTCAATGTATTCTTTGCATGCAATAGTTCATCAGTCATATGGTCCAATAGTATATGTTTTGCTGAATAATTCAACCTATTACACTGAGTATTTGCAGGATTAGGCAAAATGAATGCAGGGATGTTGTATTTCTCCGTCCTTCCATCTGATATCGTTAGGCTAGAAAAAATATGGGAGCTGGAGCGAACCCCAGTGTAGGGATCCTCCTGTCCCGGAAGCATATCAGCAAAAATCGATCACCTGTCGTACAGATAGATGTAGTATTTGTAGGAGAACAAAATGGAATATAAAACGTTGAGCAATGGAATCCAGATGCCGGTACTTGGGTTTGGGGTCTTTCAGATCCCTGACAAGAATGAATGCATAGACAGTGTGGCTGAAGCAATCAGGGTGGGATATAGGCTGATTGATACAGCTGCATCCTATGGGAATGAGGAAGCGGTGGGGATTGCCATCAAGCGAAGTCCTGTGGACCGTTCCGAGCTCTTCATCACCACCAAGATTTGGATTCAGGATGTGGGGTACGAAAAGACACGGAAAGCTTTCGAGAAATCTCTCGCCAAACTGCAACTCGATTATCTTGACCTGCTTCTGATCCATCAACCCTACGGAGATATCTTTGGAGCATGGAGGGCGATGGAGGAACTGTACCAAGAAGGCAAGGTCAGAGCCATCGGAGTCAGCAATTTTCCAGACTACCGGGTAATGGACCTGATCGTCCATTCTCAGATCAAGCCTGCAATCAATCAGGTTGAGACCCATCCTTTCTGCCAGCAGCAGGGGAGTGCAGAGTTCCTTGCTGCCAATGGGGTGCAGATTGAATCGTGGGGGCCGTTTGCTGAGGGAAGGAACAACCTGTTCTCCAACGAACTGCTGGCCTCAATCGGAGAAAATCACCATAAATCGGTTGCCCAGGTGGTTCTGCGTTGGCTGATCCAACGGGGAGTCATTGCAATCCCCAAATCAACGAAACCAGAAAGGATTGCACAAAATTTCGATATATTCGACTTCAGCCTGTCTGAAAGTGAGATGGATGCCATCAAGGGTCTCGATCAAGGCAAGAGCCTCTTCTTTGATCACCAGGATCCGGCGATGGTTAAGTTTCTCTCGGAACGACGTATTGATTGATTCGGTATTCAGATCAGGATGACCATACTTGTATGAAAGGAGAAATTCTTATGAAGAAACGTATCACGATTTTCGTGTTGGCAGTAATTACTGTTGGGATGTTTGTATCCTGCAGTACTACTGAAGGGAACATCGCCACAACTGCAAACGGGGATTCGGATATCTTATATATCCAGGAACAAGGCAACTTCTCAGCCGGGGGAACGGTTGTGACCAGTGAGGGGACGTATGATCCGATGCAGCCGTGGGTGGTCCCTCAGGGTGGGCAGACCCGGCATGGAGACCACGCGGATGTCCTCTATCAGATTCCCGTTGATGCCAACGATCATCCGATGGTGTTTCTCCACGGATATGGCCAGTCACGACGGAGTTGGCAGATGACAGCTGACGGAAGGGAAGGCTTTTCTGATATCTTTTTGCGTGAAGGCCACAGCGTCTATCTCGTGGACCAGCCAGGCCGAGGTGAAGCCGGACAGGTTACCGGTGCCGGGCAAATCCCTGCAACTCCCGATGACCAGACTTGGTTCACCCAATTCCGCATCGGCCTCTGGCCTGAATTTAACGAGGGTGTGCAATTTCCACAGGATGCAGAATCGCTTGACCAATTCTTCCGCATGATGGTTCCCGATACCGGTACCACGGCTGAAAGAAACGCAACCGTCACGGCGATGTCGGAGATTTTCGACCGTTTGGATGGAGGAATCCTGTTCACACATTCGGCCAGCGGTATGACCGGTTGGCAAACGGCAATCGCAAATGAGAAGGTTGAGGCTGTTGTCGCCATCGAACCAGGAGGGTTCGCCTTCCCCCTGGATCCGGATTCCGATCCAGCGCAATCGTATGGACGGGTTTCGATGGATGAATTCATGAAACTGACCCGTATTCCCATCATAGTCTATTATGGGGATTACATACCTGCAGAAGAAACGGATGTACCCTCACAAGAATTCTGGAGACGCTCATTGGCATCTGCAAGGCAGTGGGCAGAGCTTTTGAACAGCTATGGAGGTGATGTGACGGTTGTGCACCTACCTGAAATCGGTATTCTAGGGAACACGCACTTCATCATGTCGGATTTGAACAACCAAATTGTTGCGAAGCATATCAATGAATGGCTGATAGAGAAGGACCTCAAATAAGAGGAAGAGGCCGATAGATTACTCGATGAAGAGGATCGTGTGGTTTTAAGCGATCTTCTCACATCGGGCCAGGTGGAGGATAATACCAGGTACATGGAGAACCATACGGAAAAGCCTCGCAGTGCATCGGCTGCGGACTATGTGAGAAAAATTGTCCGCAGAATCTAAGGATTCGTGAACTCCTCCAACGTATATCCATTACGTTTGAGGGAGCTCCTGCCAAACAAGGGAGGTAGACCATAACCATGATCAGACGGGAAGGAAAAGAATACGCAAAAATGTCATGTTTCATTATCCTGATGCTTCTGCTTGTCGGAGGTGGCAGCGTCACTGCACAAGGCCAGGCTGACAGATCCATTTCCGGGACAGCAGGCAATGTATCACAAGAGGCTGCTGCAATGGGATTTACACAAGAAAGCTTGGTTTGGGATGTCATTGATGATCCATCTTTTGATGGGTTCGGCAGACTCATCTTCCCGGTGGACAGGTCCATTGACCGTCAGATGAGGCTGGTTGAAGTAGGCAGCATCCTGACGTGGTACACCTATGTGAGTGCTGATCGTACCGTCGAAATTGTAAATTACCTCAGGACCAGCGCACGTGCAGGACAGCAAGTTTTCTATGATATCTATTCAGAAACAGAGAAAGCGGCTGACCCTGCAAAGAAAAACACCGGACTTTTCTTCTTCCGAGGGAAGCCGGGACAGAAAGCGGCTATACTCAGCGCCGGTGGTGGGTTTGCGTACGTAGGTGCAATGCATGACAGCTTCCCCCATGCTCTGGAATTGTCGAAAAGGGGATACAATGCATTTGCATTGATCTACCGGCCGGGAGCCAACACTGCCAGTGAGGATCTTGCCCGGGCGATTGCCTTCATTCATGAGCATGCGAGCGAACTTGAAGTTGACATAGAAGGATATTCACTGTGGGGAGGCTCAGCAGGTGCCCGTATGGCGGCGTGGTTGGGATCCTACGGAACAACAGCCTTTGGGGAATCTGAGTATCCGAAACCTAAGGCGGTTATCATGCAATACACTGGGCTTACCGAGGTAACAGGAAATGAACCGCCGACCTATGCCTGTGTGGGGACTAGCGACGGTATAGCAAGCTACCGGACCATGGAAAACCGCATCAATCGGATAAAGGCGCAGGGAACCGATGCGGAGATTGATATCTTTGAGGGATTGCCGCATGGGTTTGGTCTTGGGGAAGGAACAATCGCCGAGGGTTGGATCGATAATGCAATCAAGTTCTGGGAAAATCAGGTGAACCGATAGGAGGTCTGGAATGAGAATGCATGCAATTGCAATGTTGGTATTGCTTAGTATCGGTTTGCTCGGATCATGCGGCAGTTTTAGTGCTTCGACCACTGTTGATGCGCTATCTCATACTAACCAACCTGAGAGAGAGCTGGAGGCTAGCTATACCATGGAAGGTGATAACGATTCCGATAATCCCATTCCCAAGGAACTGTGGACCATCCCGAATGAGTACCTGCGCGAAGCGGATCAGCCGGGAACCCTTGTTGAGCTCAGATATGACACCTATGAATCCAGGACCTACGCCCAGAAGAGCAAGCCAATCACTAAACGAGCCATTGTATATCTACCTTATGAGTATTCAGATGAGAAAGAATATAATGTTCTCTATCTGATGCATGGAGGTTGGAGCAACGAGACAACAACCCTTGGCACGCCTGAGCAACCGAGTGCTTTCAAGCATGTTGTGGATCATGGCATAAGGAATGGGGAATTTGACCCGCTCATCATCGTCTGTCCCACTTACAACAATGAGAGCCCCGAGGATAGCGCGGACTACACTCTGGCATTCTATACCTTGACGGCAAACTATCACCAGGAACTGGTGAATGATTTGATTCCTGCTGTTGAAGGCACATACTCCACCTATGCAAAAGGAACATCAGCAGAGGATATCAGAGAGTCCAGAGACTATCGTGCCTTCGGCGGGTTTTCCATGGGTTCGGTTGCCACTTGGCACACCTTCATCAATAGCCTGGATGCATTTCGATACTTCCTGCCCATGAGCGGTGCCATGGATTATGACGGCGATATTATCGATGCCGCGGTTACTGCTTCCGATTTC
Source organism: Sphaerochaeta sp. (assembly GCF_050256055.1). NCBI lineage: Bacteria > Pseudomonadati > Spirochaetota > Spirochaetia > Spirochaetales > Sphaerochaetaceae > Sphaerochaeta > Sphaerochaeta sp. Next base: position 5,325 of record NZ_JBFWIJ010000049.1, read on the forward strand.
ATTCCTGATGATTACTTCATATACGCGATAACCGGTTCCAGTGATTTTGCATATGGGCAATTTGCCAGGCAGATCGAAGCGATGATTGCAAAGCCTAGCGGGAATTTCAAGCTGTATGATGATGAGAGATCGGGAAATATTGCATATCGCGTAAAGGAAGGCTATTCCCATGACGGTCGTGCTGCAATGGAGTATACCTACAACGGATTGAGGTGGTTCTGGAATTGAATCGAAGATGTTATAAGAGCCAATAAGTTCTCATACTCTAAGCTCTATCCCATTCTTGAAAATGAACCGCACATCCTCTTTACTATTGACCACGGCATGATCGGCAAGAGCGTGCCAAAGGGTCTCCGTGAATTCGGTAACCACATTTTTCTGCTTTTTCAAACCCCTCAAAAACAGTTCTGTTTTTGTCTTTCGAGACTTCCGTTCATGTATCGCCCCTTCCAAAGCTGACAATTGTTTGTTGACCTCGGTGTACTCCTTGCTAAGTTGCTTGAACCGATCCTGGTAGGCAGCCTGGTCCATTGCTACATTGGCATTCTCGGTATTGAGTTGCTCCATGCGTGAGACAACTTTGCGACGTTCTACTTTTGCAGCTTCCAGCTGTGCTTCATCAGCGGAAGTGTCGAAGATATCTTCGGTGATCTTCTCAAGGGTTCTGATGATCTCATCCTTCCGGGAAATGACCATATTGACCGCTTGTACGAATAGATCCTGCAGTGCATCTTCATACCATCGGTACCAGGAACAAAATCCATATCCTCCATAGGAATGATAAAAGGGCTCCTCCAGGGCATGAATTCCTGAAATAGGGTACCTGGAAGCTAATCCAAAAATTCCTCTTCTTTGTATGCAAC
>NZ_JBFWIJ010000050.1:0-5844 GCF_050256055.1 Sphaerochaeta sp.
GGGCATTTTGAGGGATGTGGCCAGTTTTGAGGATGAAAAAACGAGGCTTGGGAAGCTGTATAGCTTCAGCAAGATGGCGGATGAGTTCGAGACCACCTTGCAAAATGAGATGAACTTCTTGGTCGAAGGTGAAAATGCCGAGACGTTCAAGCTGAATTTTTTGCATGACCCAGGAATCCATGTTCCCGAAATCAGTTGGATTCACACCAGTGGACGTGTACTGACCATGGAGGAGATCAAAGGAATCTCCCTGAAGGACCTCAGTGCGCTGGATGAGGCCGGGTTGGATAAGTCCAGGATTGCCAGGAATCTCGCTTCCTCCCTACTGCACCAGATACTGCGAGACGGGTTTTTTCACGGAGATCCACATCCCGGGAATATCATGGTTCTCCAGGATAGCACGATAGTCTTCTTGGATTTGGGTATGGTGGGAAGGCTGTCTCCCCAGAGGAAAAATCAATTTCTAAAAATGCTGATGGGTATCACCTTGAAGGACAGTAAGCTCATAGTCCAGGCGATAATCGATCTTGACGCCATGGCTGATAGAATCAATCTGAAAAGCCTGGAAAAGGACATCGATCGTTTGAGGGATGAAGTGCTCTCCGTCCCGCTGAGCCAAATAAAGATCGGCGAGGTATTCAATGATGTTTTCCACTTGGCATTCACCTACAACATCACTATTCCGAGCGAATTCACCATGCTTGCCAAATCGCTGGTCACCTTGGAAGGGTTGGTCGGGCAATTGGATCCGGACCTCAATGTCTTGGAGATTGCCGAACCGATAGCTGGGAAGCTAGTCTTTACGCTCTTTTCTCCCGAGAAAATTGGTAAGGAAATTCTCGCCGGAGTCATGGATTATGGCAATTTGATCCGAAATTTTCCGTCAGCAATGGTGAATTTTCTTGACAAGCTGGAGCATGATGATTTTATCATGCACCTTGCGTTGAAAGAGGACGATCGGTATGCAGGCAGGGTGGATGACTGGAACATCCGGTTGGTCTTCAGCGTAGTGATACTCTCCATTTCGATGCTCCTTTCTGCGCTCATTATCGGCCTAGGGTTGTCCGGAGTCCTTGGATCTGACATTTTGGCCGATTACGGATCCTTCTTGAAAGCGGGCTCGGTCATAGTGGCGGCCGGTCTCGTCGGCTTGATAATTTCAGTTATCCTCTCGCGGCGTCGGAAACGCTGACAAATTACATCCTGGCGCAGTTGCCATACTAAATTCTTCCCTCCTGGGATCTTTTCCATTGGTACTGAACCTTTGGATACCTCTGTCTGTTTATGCTTCCAGCTTTTTGGTCCCTGTACCTTTTGACTGAAAAAGATCCGGTGAATTCGAATACAATCCACCTTGCAGGGATTGCCGCATGCTTCGCGTTGGTAAGGGAATTCCAGATGGTTTTGACCACCCATCTCCGCTTTCTCTTGGGGCTTGAGGAACCCGTGAGGTTTTCTGCTTCTTACAGTATCGGGTCGCACACTGCGTAATCTGTTTCTGGATGGGGCATGCGCCCATGTTCTGCAACTGGTTGGAGCTGGAGAAATGCAGGCTGTCGCCGATATGCGCGATCGATTCCTTATGCGTAAGGTCTGGACGGCTGTTCACGAACCAACTGCTATTTGGAGTTATGGAATTTGCCTCAATGGACAATGCGTTCTATGATAGATATTGCCATGAGAAAGATATTCAAGCTTCTGAGAACCGTGATTCTCTGCCATCTCGTCTATGCCTTGGTGGGTGGCGTACTCGTTTTTGCCTTTTCACCTCAGGTTTCTGAAGGCTCGCATGGATCTTCTCCGCCTTTGCGTGGCAATGATGGTGTGGCATTGCTTGATGGACGGTTGGAAAGCTTTGATGTTCGCATATACTTTCTGCAGCATGCTACAGAATACATCGATATCGCATACCATACGGTCCATCCTGGAGAGGCGTCCGATATTTTCTTCGGTGAAGTGCTCTCCGCTGCGGATAGGGGCGTACAGGTGCGCCTCTTCCAGGATGGGATATTTCACAATCTTCGATTTTCAATGCAGGGTGCTCACCATGTGCTGATACAACATCCGAACAGAGAGTTACGGTATTGGAAGCCGGTCAATCCAAACAAACCATGGACATGGCAACCCCGTATCCATGACAAGATGGTCTTGGTGGATGGGGAGTATGTGATAATAGGCTGTAGGGATATAGGTGATAAGTATTACTTTGAACGTGAACAGTATAAGCCGGTATTTGATCTGGATGTGATGATATGAGGTGATGCGGATTCACCTGCCAGTTTTTTCATGCTGCACATTCCTTCTTTGAAAAGTTATGGCAATCACCGTATGCGGAACCCCAAGAACCTTCTCGGATTACCGAACGTAAAGCAGTGGAGGCAACCAATACCTATGAGGAGGCGGCAAGAATGTATGAAACGAGTTCTGCACTCCCTTCATTCGTTCCGGTAGAGATGATCCATTTGGTACATAATCCACTCGACAGGGGATCCAAGAACCCTGCAGTGCTATCTGCGATGAGAGACTGCAGTAACTCGGCACGGGAGCGAATCGTGATACAGAGTCCGTATATCATCATAAATGGCGCGATGAGAAAGTATGCGGCGGACACTGGAGAAGCCGAACTGTTATTCCTTACCAATTCACAAGCTGTCAGTCCCAACTACTTTGCGATGTCGGGGTATCTGAACCATAGGAAACGGCTATTGCGTTCCTCCGATATCCTTGAATATAAGGGGCACGGTTCCTTGCATGGGAAAACGATACTCATGGATGGAAAAATCTTGGGAATCGGGACATTCAATATGGATCCGAGAAGTTCCTTTCTTAGTACAGAGACCATGGTTTTCATCGAGAGTGAGAATCTGGCGACGCAACTCGAAGAGATTCTGGGAACCTACATGGAATTCTCTCTTCCCCCATCAAGTACGCAACATGTTCCCTTCATGAAGTGGATAACTACCTTGGTCAGATTGATTGTTGCCCCCTTTCACTACATGTTGTAAATATGGAAAAGTGTCTGCGCTACATTGCATCCATCTTCCCATGTGCAAAACGTGGAAATATGGCTCTATTGGTTGATATGCTCCTAGGATGTCCTGGTAATTAAGCACATCACCTGCTATCCAATAAAACAGCCACTCAAACAAAAAGACTGTATTGTGGCGTATTCTGGCATTACCTCTCACACGCTTCCTTGGAATTGCGTGGCCGACGACCCACCATGATCGACTATTGATTTGTCTGTTGGATGTTTGAAAGGAACCATACCTAGTAGATCGCCAAAGCCCATCAGCACCCGTTTCCCACGCATCCGCGATGAGGGCTCGGATTTCTCCAAATGGATAGAGTGGGCCGATACTTTTTTTTGCGAGCACGATGTGACATCTTGGGAGATGCCCAGACTTGAGCTATCCGACTGAAGCAGCAAGGATTATCTGTTCATTGTGAATCTACTCTCCAACCTCTCCCCACCCCTTGATAATATCATTTATCAAACAGAATTTGAGGAAATCGCTATTGGGTATCTTGCTCATCAGTTTGTTGATCTTATGCCAATTCTCTTCAGTCAAGGTAATTTTATGTGTTTCTGCCATCATTTCACTCCTCGTATATTTTCATAGGAATAACGCCATACAGATTAGTTCTGCTTCAGAGACATTGGTGATATTGGAAGATACCAATCTTCTGGAAGGCTTCATGAACCCATGAGTCCTAATGCAGAAAATTCTACACTTGGATCTCCATCCCATTCTTGAAAATGAACCGCACATCCTCTTTACTGTGGATCACAGCATGATCGGCAAGCGAGTGCCAGAGGTTATCGGTGAATTCGGTTACCAACCGTTCCTGTTTTTTCAGGGCTTTGAGGAACAACTCCGTTTTGGTTTTTCGAGATTTTATCTCACGTATCGAGCCTTCCAATGCTGTCAGCTGGTCGTGGACCTCGGCATACCGCTTTGAAAGTTTATCAAACCGGTTCTGGTACGTTTTCTGATCCATCACTGTGCTGGCATTCTCAGTATTGAGTTGTTCCATGAGCGAAACAATCCCAAGACGTTCTGCTTTTACCATTTCCAGCTTCGATTCTTCTTGGGAAGTGTCGAAGATTTCTTCGGTGAGCTTCCCAAAGTTCCCTATGATTTCATCCTTCGTGGAGATGACGATGTTAACCGCTTTAACGAACAGATCCTGCAAGGTATCCTCATAGAAGTGTGGAGCGCTGCATCTGTGGTGCCGATCAGCATATTTTTCATTACACTGCCACACCACCTTGCGATATTTACTTTTGGAGTGCCATACCTTCGGTCCAAACAAGCCTCCACAGGCTCCGCATCGGATGCGTCCGGAAAAGACGTGGGTACCGTTTCGTGTCTCCACATGCTGGGCGCGATACTCGATTTCTTTTTGTACCAGATTGAAGATCTCAGGTGTGATGATGGCCTCATGGTTCTTTTCCACATAGTATTGGGGAACTTCTCCTTTGTTCACTATTGGCTTTTTTGTCAGAAAGTCTGCGATGTAATACTTCTGCAGTAATGCATCACCCTTGTACTTCACATTGGTGAGGATGTGTTTGACCGCTGATGCGTACCATGCACTGTTGCCGGAACCGGTTTTATGTCCTTCGCTTTCCAGGCGTTTGGCGATCCCATGGAAAGTCAATCCTTGCAGGAACAATGAGAAGATATACCGCACCAGCTTCGCCTGCTCGGGATTCACCACCAGATTGCCATCGGGACCTTTATCGTAGCCAAGGAAGCGGGTGTAGCACACGGTGACTTGGCCATCAGCGAAGCGTTTTCTCCGGCCCCATTTGACGTTCTCGGATATGGAGCGTGATTCCTCCTGGGCGAGTGAGCTCATGATGGTTATGAGCAGCTCCCCCTTGCTGTCAAACGTTTTTATACCCTCTTTTTCAAAATAGACCTCCACCTTGCTTTCCTTGAGGCTCCGGATGGTGGTGAGGCTGTCCACGGTATTGCGGGCGAAACGGCTGACGCTCTTGGTGACGATCAGATCAATCTTGCCGGCAAGAGCATCGGCTATCATCTGCTTGAAGCCCTCGCGCCTGTTGGTGCTGGTTCCGCTGATGCCCTCGTCGGTGTAGATGCCGACGAATTCCCATTCAGCATTGGCCTTGATCATTGTGGTGTAGTAGTCCACCTGTGCCTCGTAGGAGGTGAACTGGTCGTCCCTGTCGGTGGAGACTCGGGCGTACCCTGCGACCTTCCGCTTGGGCCTCAGCTGATCGACTCCCTGTCCTGATGCAAACTCCCGGATGGCCGGGATGACACGTACCTCTCTCATTGCTTCTCCTCGCTCTCTTGCATTCTTGTCATCTTCTGTCGCCTCAACACCCATGCATCGCTTCTTGCCGTACTCTTCCAAGGAGTCCTAAGGATACGTCCGTCATGGAGATGGAACTCCAAGGAATCGGCGAATACCACGATCCGCTTCACCTGCTCGTCAATCAAAGCCGCGTCGAACTCCGCTTCCTCGGATGCCCCGAAGAGGGGTCCGAGGGATGAGCAGCATGCTTGGCGCAGGGCACGAAGCGGAAGGTTCTTTGCATTGCAGGCCTTGATGCCGTTGTTCCTCTTGTTCGAGCAACGATACTGGCCCTGTTGGAATTCGGTGATATCATCCTTATTGGTGCCGGTTGCCGGGGTGTAGGTGAAAGAGCTGCCGCAATTGCCGCAGACCAGCTTTCCGGTGTGTTGGTTCCAGAATTATTCTGGAGTGAAATTCTACAATTAGTCTCCGTCGAATTCCCACAAACTAATCTGGAGCTAATTCTTGCATATTGTTTTGGAGTAATAACGGATAGGCAATCCATCGGCA
>NZ_JBFWIJ010000051.1:0-5217 GCF_050256055.1 Sphaerochaeta sp.
TCGTCATCATCTTCAGGCTCTATTGGCTTCTCAAGATTCACTATCTTTCCCTTCCAATGGTACTCTATCTTTAAGAGGTTGAAGATCAGCCTCTGGGCCTTGGTCGGCACCATCCACAAGTCCTTATAAGTTATAGTCTTAACTTCCAGAGAAAGTATTACTCAATTGATCTGAGACCACCTTTCTCGTACTATAATTCTATACAATAATTGTAAAAGGAGAGTCTTTTCTATTGAAAATACTGGGTTGTTCTGCTATAATTTGAGTTAGAAAGTATTACTCAAGCAAGGCGGAACCGATGTATTTGAAAGCACTTGTCGACATCCCGGATGTGAGTGGAAAGATTGTAAGTCAGAAGAAGAAGGATTCAACCTACATCTTCTATGAGTATGATCGTGTCTATGATCCTGACAGGAAGTACAATGTTCCCAAGAGGGCTGTCATCGGGAAACTTTCACCTGACGATGAAAGGAAAATGTATCCCAATGGGAACTTCCTGAAGTACTTCCCTACTGCCGAGCTGTCACATATCAACCGTGACGTTTCCAGGAGCTGTTGCCTGAGAATCGGTTCCTGGCTGGTGATCAGGGACATCATCAGCCATTACGGCCTGTCTGATCTTGTTGAGGATGCCATCGGCAGGGATGCCTGGCTGTTTTTGGACTTGGCCGCATTTTCCATCGTCAGTGAGAACAATGAGGGTCAATACTATCCTGATTATGCATACAATCATCCCCTGTTCACCCAGGACATGAGAGTCTACAGTGATTCAAAGGTGTCCGAATTCCTGTCGACCATGCCACGGCGGTGCAGTGTGGAGTTTCTCAACAATTGGAATGCAAAACGGGACCACAGGGAGAAGATCTATATCTCCTATGACTCGACCAACAAGGATTGCCAGGCCGGCGACATCGAGATGCTCGAGTACGGCCATTTGAAAAGCGGCAAAGGGCTTCCCGTATTCAACTTCTCTGTAGCCTACGACAAGACCAACAGGGTCCCGCTCTTTTATGAGGCGTATCCCGGCAGCATCGTGGATGTCTCACTGCTGCAGTATATGTTGGAGAAAGCCAAGAGCTACGGCTACCGTCGTTGCGGCTTCATTCTTGACCGCGGGTACTTCTGCAAGTCGAACATCCAGTACATGGATGGTTGCGGCTATGAATTCATCATCATGGTCAAGGGGTCGAAACGTCTCGTCTCGGAGCTCGTAATGCAGCAGAAAGGAAGTTTCGAGATTGACCGTAGCTGTTTCATCAGGGGACACAGAATCTACGGAAAGACCGTGAAAGCGAGGCTTTTCGCTGATGATGGGAAAGACCGGCATTTCCATCTCTTCCACTCCACGGCCCTTGAACATTCACAGAGAAGCTCCCTGGAACTCGATCTTGAAAAGATGGAAAGGCTTCTTGAGAAGTACCGAATGAGGCCTGTGATCCTTCCTGATGCGTATGAACAGTACTTTGAGCTCTATTACAATGAGCAGGACAACGTTCTTGTCCACTGGAAAGAGCGAGCCGATGTAATCCAGCAGGAGCTGTCCCTCTGCGGGTACTTCGCCATCGTCACCTCGGAGAAGATGTCAGCACAGGATGCCATTGATCTGTATAAGAGCAGGGACTCCTCTGAAAAACTCTTCAGAAGCGACAAGACGTTCCTCGGCAACAGAAGCCTCAGAACCTATTCCCAGCAGTCAGCGGAAGCGAAGATCTTCATCGAGTTCGTTGCACTGATCATCCGCAACCGAATCTACACGCTGCTCAAGGATGAGATGGAGCGGATGGACAAGAGACCCAATTACATGACCATTCCCGCCGCGTTGAAGGAATTGGACAAGATTGAGATGGTCAGGCAATATGATGGAGTGTATCGACTTGACCATGCCCTGACAAAGACTCAGAAGACGATTCTTAAGGCATTCGGACTGGACAGTGATTCCGTTCACGCTTTGACGGTGACCATCAGCGATACGCTTGGCGGCAAACCTGCAGCGGCCGTACACTCCGGAGGGGGAAAACATGGCAAGAACTAAGACAATGGCATCTATTGATGCAAAGATCGCAAAAGCCCAGACTGCTGTTGAAAGAACCAAGAGTCGGTATGATGCTGCGATTGCTGAACTAGAAAAGCTCTATGCCGAAAAGCGGGAGCTGCAGATCAAGGAACTTGCAGCTGCAATCGATAAGAGCGGGAAAAGCTACGAGAATGTACTGACTTATGTGAAAAGTGATAAGCGCTAAACATCCGTAGGCCACTTTGAGTAATAAAATTTCAGGAAGTTCATATGATGTGACCTCTGTCAAGCAACAATTGCATATATTTCTAGAATTCTTTCATTACATTCTCTCCGGTTCAATTTTTATATTGATGTAAGGGATCCATAAACAGGCCGAATCAGTTTTTCAGCATTTGACCACTCTCATATACGTGGATTGGGTACCTACAGGCCAATGGTCCGCCTACTGCTCTTTCTGTCTAAGGGCGAGAATCATAATGGTTTGTGTCTCATAACTTCCTCGAAGGTAGCAAGATCTTGACTGTCGTCAGCCTGTCAATGCATCCCTCACACCTCCATTACTACTTTATATTTCTGTCCCTAGGCAACTTCACCATAGAGGTTCCCGGTCATCATACCCCAGACAAAACAGGCAATCTCTCTGGCACAGGCTGCCTTTGCCAGATTGGAGCTCTTTTCTTCCTGTATCATCTTTTTGTACTTATAGCGTATCCTTGATGTCCCTCGATCTGCATAGGCAATGACAGATGCAGGATTTCCGGCTTGCCTTGCTTTGAGGCGCTTGGATTTCTGGAACATCGTGGTCCTCGCCATGGAATTGGCACTTTCCGTTAGCAATTTTCTGATATGGCCGTTCCCTGCTTTCGTAATCCCTGTCATCTGAGTCTTCCCCCCACTGGATTGCTGACCGGGGCAAAGTCCGATATAGGAGGAGAATTCCTTTGCTGTGGCGAACCGTGAGAAATCCCCAATCTCACAGACTATCGCCATGGCTATGTGAGTATCAATCCCGCCAAAACAACGCAGAACTGCTATCTTTTTCCTATATTGATCATCTTGGGAGTATTCTTCAATCTGCTGGTCAAAACGCTCGACCGCTTCTTCCAGCCTGCAAACCTCGGCATAGTATTCATCGAAGGCCAGCTGGTCAGCTGGGAGCTCAAACGTAAAAGATTTAAGCCATGCCCTATACTTCTGGGTCCAGCTTGTACCTTTTTCAGGATAGTGCTTGCTCTTTCTGAGCAAAAATGACTGAATCTGTTGTTTGGCCCTTTTCAAAGCATCCTTCCTGTCATCCCTCATCCTGATGTAGTCCCGAGTGGCCTCATCCTGAACTGAGAGTGGGACGACTTCCTTGAAGGCTTCCAAATACAATGCCTTGGAAATTTTCCTGGCATCACCCCTATCCGTCTTTACCCTGTTGCCACCCTTTTTCTCTTAGATGGTGGTAGGGGCCATGACTTTGCAGTCAAGTCCAGCCTTAGAAAGATCCCTATGAAGGCCGAACCCTGTAGGCCCTGCCTCATAGCCGCTGATGACACTGACATTGGGCCCAACGTCTTTCTGCAATCGTATGATATAGTTGGCGACCATCTTTGAGCTGCTTGCAGTAGTGATTTCACCAACAAAAGAATTTGTTTCCGGGCAATAGGTGCATAAGGAGAATGAATCTTTGTGGACGTCGATGCCGATTGTGCGTATACTGGTTTTGTTTAACATGATGTGACCTCTCTTTTGTATGCGGTAATGCATACGGTAGTTTAAGTTATGACCACTGTAATGCCAAATCCGCGATATTGCAAATTCAGGGGTCACATCATATTGTTAAACAAATATTTGTTGAACTTGTTTTTATATTTTTAATCACTTCCCCCACACCGTCTCATTCACTATCTTCGCATAGCTCTGAATAAGCTTGACCACCTTCACCGATACGTTGGTGTCATGATAATCATCGGGCATCTCGGGTTTCTCATTGTTGTCCCGCATTGAAACTGCCATTTCTAGCGCTTGGGATATGTCCTTAGTTGTAATGCCGCCGATGACTACCGTCCCCTTGTCCAAGACTTCTGGACGTTCAGTGCTCGTCCTGATGAGAACTCCAGCGAAGTCCAGCATTGCCGATTCCTCACTGAGTGTGCCGCTGTCAGAGAGCACACAGTAGGCGTTCATTTGCAACTTGTTATAGTCGAGAAATCCAAATGGCTTGAGACTCTGTACCAAGGGATGAAACTGGAAGTTTCTCTGCTCGATAAACTTCCTGCTCCTTGGATGGGTACTGTAGATGACCGGTATCTGATACTCTTCAGCCATGTCGTTGATAGCATTCATCAGCGACATGAAGTGTTCTTCATTATCTATGTTCTCTTCTCGATGAGCAGAAACCAAGATGTATCTGTTCTTCTCGAGGTTCAGCCTTTGCAGCACGTCGCTTTTTTGGATCCCTTCCATGTGATTGTCTAGGACCTCACGCATGGGAGATCCTGTAACGAAGATTGTCTTACCGTCCAGCCCCTCAGAGAGAAGGTAGCGTCTGGAGTGTTCGGTGTACGGAAGGTTGATGTCACTTATGTGATCCACAATCTTTCGGTTGATCATCTCACTGACGTTCCAGTCCCAACAGCGGTTTCCTGCTTCCATGTGGAAGATGGGCACCTTCAGCCGTTTTGCACTGATGGCAGATAAGGCACTGTTGGTATCACCCAGCACCAACAGCGCATCGGGCTTCTCTCTCTGGATCACCTCATAGCTTTTGGCAATGATGTTTCCCATCGTCTCGCCAAGGTCCTTGCCTACGCTGTCCAGGTAATAGTCAGGAGCCCTCAGCCCCAAGTCTTCGAAAAACACCTGGTTGAGCGTATAGTCCCAGTTCTGTCCCGTATGGACCAGAATGTGGTTGAAATATTGGTCACACTTCTTTATGACTGCACTGAGGCGTATGATCTCGGGTCTTGTTCCAAGGATGGTCATCACCTTCATCTTTTCCATGTTGCTTAAACCTTCTCGAATACTGTATCAGGCTTCTCAGGATTGAACGGCTCATTGGCCCACATGAATGTGACCATGTCCTCAACTCCCAAATTGATGATGTTGTGGGTATACCCAGTGGGAATATCCACAACCTCGAGCTTCTCACCCGATACATGATAATCGATTACTATCTCTGTCCCGATTTTTCTGAACTGGATCAGGCCCTTGCC
>NZ_JBFWIJ010000052.1:0-5096 GCF_050256055.1 Sphaerochaeta sp.
AAGAGGTGAATCATGGGTCGATGTGCAGAATGTAATGAGATGGCAAATCATTTCCTCTATTTGGAAGATGGAACCTACACAGAGCTTTGTATGGAGTGTTTCAATGCCTGGTATTGCAAGCGGATGGGGCTCGATTATGCTTTTTATGCCCATCCCAAGACCATTACCGTTGAAGGCAGCAAATTCTCCCTGATGGTCGAGGTTCAGGTATCTGGCGTCACGTACTATGCATATCAGGGACGGAGAGACGCCCAGTTGTCCTTTAGTGTCGTGTTGCCGTTTTCCATTGACGGCAAGACCGCCATGCAAATTCTGAAGGATAAGATAGCTGTCCAGAACCGGGAACCCTCACGGTATGATGATGCGTTACAGGAAAGCGGAACCATCGGCATCATGTATGACGATGGTCCTCTGGATGCTGCACAGTTTATCATTGATGGCAAGAACTATGACGAACAAGCCTTTCTTGCCCTGCTCAGGGAGAAACGCGGATCGAATCTGGTATTCCGTTTCGAGCCTCGGGTTCCCCATCCTGATTCCACCTGGTCCACGTATGCAGAACATTTGCCGACACAACCGATGATACGGTATGACGCTCGGTATGATATATAGGAGTATGGATATGGATGTGTGTACTGTCCGCGGTGGCAGTATGTCCTCCTCTGATTTTGGACACTTTTCGTTCAGTGTATCGTCACTTTCTTGAACACCATAGACAGGAACGGTATGATTGGCCTGTTGGAGAACGAAATGCAAAAAAAATTAGGAACGTTCGATAGTGTTCATTTGTTGGTGGGAGGGATGATCGGCAGTGCCATTTTCTCCCTTTCCGGACTGACAATATACTTGGCTGGACCTGCGTCCATTCTCTCCTGGATCCTGGGAGCCTTGATTCTGTTTGCCTACGGGCTGCAGACTGCGGAATTGGCTTCCCGGTATCCCCACAGCGGTGGGGTATTCACCTTCCCTGCGCTTCTTTTGGGCAAAACCCGAGAACAGGGCAAGCTCTGGGGCTGGATTTCAGCCTGGGCGTATTTGTTCGGATGCATAGCCGGAGCAGCGTTTTCGGCCATTTACATCGGCATTTATTTGTCGGTGGCCTTTCCCTTCTTCTCTACCTTGCAAGTTCCCCTGGCTTTGATCGCCGTATTGTTCAGCGGGATACTCAACGGTCTGCGCTTCCGGATTACCGGAAGAACCACCACCTTTCTCACCCTGTTCCTTGCAGGCACGCTTATTGTGTATGCGGCGGCGGTATTTACCGGTGGCTCGTGGAACCCTGCGTTGTTCAAACCATTCTTCAGTCAAGGAAGTGGTGGTGCCACCGGTTTCTTCGATGCACTTCCCCTTGCCATGGTAGCCTACGGGGCCATCGTCGCCCTTTCTTTCTTGGTAGGAGAGGTGGAGAATCCGAACAAGACCATTCCCAAGGCGATGGCTATCGCCATGGCCGTCGTTTTGGTCTTGTACCTCTTCGTTTTGGTCGCCACCCTCGGCTTGGTCTCTTCCGGGTATTTGGAGGCGAATGCAGGAATGCGGTACATTCCCTTGTATGCAGCAGCTTCCTTTGTTCCCTCACTTTCCTTCCTTACCCCGTTGATTTCCATTTCCGCAGTGCTTGCCTTGCTGACCACCATGATCGTAACCATGGCGCTTGCAGCGAGAACCTTGCAGGCCAGTAGTGAAAACGGGGTGCTTGCCCCGTTTCTGGCCAAGGAAAATGCGAAAAGCGGAGCAGCCATTCCCGCCACCATCGTCATTACGCTGGTCACCGGATTCTTCTCTGCAATCCCTCAGCTTACCAATTTGTTGATCAACCTCGGGGCGTTGTGCAATGTCATTGTGGTTGCGATCGTCTGTCTGACCGTCCTCGCTGAGCGCAAGCAGCATCCTACTTTGGAACAGGGGTACTTCCGTGCACCAGGAGGAAAGGCTTTGCCCCTCATTACCCTGGTGGTATTGGTAGCAACCTACATCCCCGGTGTTTTGCAGGGTGGTTGGCAGCTCTGGGCGGCCACAGCCTTGTATTATGTGATCGGGATGGTGTTGTATGTGCTTCGGAGGAAGGCTGCATGACCGTTTCCTACGGCGTATTCGACGGCGTTCATCTGGGTCATCAGGCGTTGTTGGCCAATCATCCGGACAAGCTCTATCTTCTGGGTTTGCCCAAAGCTGAGGTTCTTACCACAGCGGAGGAACGCCGAATCCTGCTCGCCCGCTCTGCTTCTGCAGATACTCTGATAGTTGAGAGTGCATCCGCTCCTTCTTACAAAGAGGCGATGCTGATGCTCGACAGTGGTCATCCTGATCATGCTTCGGCTACCCGCTTGATCGAACCGATCACCTATGAGGGAAGCCGAATCACCAGCGAGCGGATTCGACAAGCGTTGCGGGAAGGTCGGACGGAGCAGGCAGAAGCCATGCTCGGCTATCCGTATACCCTCAGTGGGGAAGTCGTCTATGGCCGACAACTGGGAAGGACGGTGGGGATGCCCACCGTCAATCTGAGTGTGGATCCAAGCAAATTGCTTCCCAAGCACGGGGTGTATGGTACCATCACCATTGTCGATGGCCAGCGGTTCCTCGGGGTTACCAGCATCGGTCCTCGTCCTACCGTTGACGATTCAAGTCGTGTGACCATCGAGACCTTCCTGTTGCACTTCAGCCGTGACCTCTACGGGCAGCACATCAGTCTGGAATTGAAGACGTTCATCCGTCCGATCACCAAGTTCGAGAACCTGGAAGCTGTGCGCAGGAAGGTGGATGAGGATGTGCTGTATGTGATGGAGAAAGGCTTGCTCTGAGTGTTCTTCTGGACGTCTGCCTGTTTGCGTGCTACCGTCTAGGAAGTGAGGACTTTCATGGACGGTGGAGAAGACGCGATGCATGGCGACTTTACCATGCCGGGGGAAGCGGGATATGAGAATCTGACGGTGCGTCTGGCCAAACGGTGGGGCGCCGATGGTATTCGCGATTGTGAAGGTACCCAACTTTCCGATGAATTGATGCGATCGGGGAAGGTCGTGTATTCCACGTTGTGCATCATCCGTGAGCATACTTCGTTTGCCAAGGAACATCCGTTCTACCAACAACAGATTTTTCTGGAAAGTGAGCGATTGCTTGCCACCGACCCGAGTCTTCGGATTCCGTTGCTTGCTTTATATTTTTCAAAACAGTTTTCTATCAATGAGGAATCAGTCGCTTATTGGCAGGTTTTTGACCGGACAACAGGGGAATTGGTGGTCCCTTCGAGCTGGAAGTATGAAAGCGAAACGAAAAGCGTTGTCGTAGAAAATACACGCCAATGGCACCAGTACAGTGTGAACTTCCTTGCCTACCGGATCTGGGAAGAGATCAACCTGTACAACCATGTAACGAACCACTGGGATACCGAGCCTTTGCGGCAGCTCGACCCAAGATATCCTGATGTCCAGGAGTATTTGGTGGCCTGGCTGAGGCGTTGGTGCGAAGCACATCTTCAGACGGATGTGGTGCGGTTCACTTCCTTGTTCTACAATTTTGTATGGATCTGGGGTAGTGATGAGCGAAATCCGTTTGTGTTTACAGATTGGGCTTCCTACGACTCTACGGTAAGTCCGTTGGCTCTGGAGCAGTTTGCCCAGGAGTATGGGTATACGCTCTGGGGTGAGGATTTTATCAACCAAGGGTACCGCAATCCCAACCATATTGTCTGGAACCAAAAGATGGTCGACTATCTGTGGTTTACCAACCGGTTTGTCTGCAGCTTTGCCAAGGTGTTGGTGGATACCGTTCACGAATATGGGAAGAAAGCCTTTGTATTCTATGATGACAGCTGGGTGGGGATGGAACCGCAGTCCCCTGCTTTCCAATCCATAGGCTTCGATGGAATCATCAAATGTGTGTTCTCAGGCTTTGAGGCCAGGCTCTGCAGTGCAGTTCCCGGCAACCTTGTGCATGAATTGCGTCTCCATCCCTATCTTTTCCCGGTGGGATTGGGGGGAGGCCCTACCTTCAAGGAAGGGGGGGACCCCGCCCTTGATGCCCGTCGTTATTGGGTGCAGATACGTCGTGCATTGCTCCGATCTCCGGTCGATCGCATCGGATTGGGTGGATATCTTCATCTAACCCAGGATTTCCCGGAATTTGTCGATACCATTGCTGATATTGCCGACCAATTCAGAAAGATCAAGCAATTGCATAGGAACGGCAGCGTCTATACCGCCCCCATCACTATTGGAATTCTTACGAGTTGGGGAAAGCTCAGGTCCTGGACCTGTGGCGGTCATTACCACGAGCACCCGGATCTGGATCTGGTCAATATTCTGGAAAGTCTGGCAGGCCTTCCGTATACGGTGGTATTTCTGGATTTTGATGAGGTAAAGCCGCAGAATCTTGCAAATCTGGATGTGTTGATCAATGCAGGATTTGCCGCCAGCAGCTGGAGTGGGGGAGCCCATTGGAAGGACGATACCGTCGTTGAACTACTTACCCGATGGGTGCATGAGGGCGGTGTCTTCTTGGGAGTGAATGAACCTTCTGTAGTGGACGGATACGCCGACACCATGCGAATGGCTCCGGTGTTGGGTGTTGATGTTGACGATGGCAGGAGACTGTGCCACGGGCTGTGGCGGGTTGAGGAAGTACCATCCGTCCAATTCCGTGCATTTCATATCAATAAAAAAGACGGGGTGCATCTCCTTGACGGGGAGGCCAAGGTGCTTCAGGCCCAGGATGGGTTCCCTGTCGTGACCGAACATGCTGTGGGGAAAGGTAAAGGTCTCTATCTAAGTGGGTATCGATACAGCGCGCAGAATACGAGTGCCTTGCGGGCACTGATCGAGCATGCGACCGGGAAAAAAGCGCTCTTTGCAACTGACAACCCTTGGGTTGATAGTGCGTATTTTCCTGCACTGAAGACACTGGTATTGGTCAATGGGAGTGCAGAAACACAGCAAGTAATTGTACAAACTGATGGAAGAAGTGTGGTAAGGAAGGTGGAGGGATTTGGTATACATTTTATATCAAATGTCTTGTAATTGAGAAGTATTATGATGCAAATAAGGAATTGTATTTATTTTCCACATGTTTATAATTCATGTCTTTCAGCCTATCGA
>NZ_JBFWIJ010000053.1:0-4864 GCF_050256055.1 Sphaerochaeta sp.
TCCAGAAGAAGAGCAAGGTCAAGGCAAGGGCGACCAGACACCCCAGGATGACGGCGAATATGCGTTGGAGCGCATAGAACCACATCGGGGTGTCGAATTCCTGCAACAGGACGATCACCAAGGCTGCCAAGGCGCTTCTGGTTGAGGAAGCGTAGTGGAAGAGCGAGCAGACGGTAATGGTGAGAACTACCCCGAGACAGAGCCCGGCCAATTGGGGGAGGGGAAGGGTAAAACAAGCCAAGCCGATCAAGGCCCCGGTGACATTCGCCTTGATGCGGGCAATGGGAAGGGCAAGCGAATTATCCCAGTCAGGGGCAAGGACCAGAAGCAGGCTGACCACCGACCAGGACAGGTGATATTGGGGGAATGCCCGGTAGAAACCGTAGCAAATACTGGTCCCGATCAGGCATTTGACGATGTACAGTACGAAGACCGGGGTGAACAACCTATCTTTCATGCTGAAAGTATGAAAAAGCAAAGATATGCTGTCAAGCGGAGGCATCAGCATCTTTGGTGTTGAAAACAATCGCTTCTGGGGTATACTTGCGGACAAGGCAAGGAAGCTGTATGCAGGTTGTGCTCGATAAGATTCTGATGATGTTCCTCATCCTCGCAGTCGGATTACTCTGTTTCCGAACGAGGATCTTCGACGAGACAACGCTCAAACGGTTGTCCACGTTTCTCCTGCAGGTGGTGAATCCGGCTGTCATCTTTGTTTCCTATCAGATGAGCTACACGAGAGAATTGCTCGTCTCGCTGGGGTATGCATTCGTGCTCTCGGTTGCAGCCTTCCTCATCCAAATAGTGGTTGCCTATGCGGTGGTGCGAAAAAAAGGGGTGAACAGCGCTGTTGAACGGCTCAGTATCATCTACTCGAATTGCGGCTACTTCGGCATTCCCCTTGCCAGCGGTCTGTTCGGAAAGGAAGGGGTGTTCTACCTGACCAGCTACCTGACCGTCTTCTCCCTGTTCTTCTGGACCCAGGGGGTGGTACTGATGATCGGAAAGACCAATCTGAAGGAAACGATCCGGAATTTGGTGACCCCGGCCATCATCGGTGTAATTTTGGGGATGCTCTGTTTCGTGTTGCAGATCAGGCTTCCTTCGGTTTTTCTCCAGACCCTTGACAGCCTGGGAAGCATGAACACCCCCTTGGCCATGTTGATCGCAGGTGCGAGTCTGGGCAGGGCGAGCCTTCGTTCCTGCTTTTTGCAAAGGCGCGTCTATCTCATCGCATTGTACCGCCTGATCCTTGTTCCGTTTGCCGTCATCTTCGCCTTCAGCTTCACAACCCTGGATGCCGTCATGGTGCTGACCATCATTTTGGCAGCCGCCAGTCCGGTGGCCGTCGGCAGCACCATGTTCGCCCTTCGTTACGAGAAGGACAGCCTCTATGCCTCCCAATTGTTCATCACCACCACCCTGTTGGCCATTTTCTCCATCCCCTTGGTCGTCTGGTTCGCCCGAGTGATGGGGATCTGAGTATTCTGATATGAATGTAGGCTAAAGATTTGTATAGTATTGATAGGATAGTGAATGAAAAAGGAAATAATCATGCAATATTTGACGAA
The DNA here is from genome assembly GCF_050256055.1 of Sphaerochaeta sp. Lineage (NCBI taxonomy): Bacteria > Pseudomonadati > Spirochaetota > Spirochaetia > Spirochaetales > Sphaerochaetaceae > Sphaerochaeta > Sphaerochaeta sp. The sequence continues at coordinate 1,572 of NZ_JBFWIJ010000053.1, forward strand.
GGAACAATTGGAGGAGCTCAGGCAGTTCGATACCCCGACGGTATGCAATGCCTTGGAAAAGTTCAAACTCAGAAGCAAGACCGAGGGGTTTACCTCCCCGATCATCAAAGCCGTATATCCCGACCGGAAACCGGTGGTGGGTTATGCCTGTACGGCCAAGGTAAGTGCCAGGTATCCGGGAACCCGGGATCAGGAAGAGATACTGTATCGGTATTACCAGTCGATCCTCGATTGTCCTTCCACCCCCATTTCAGTGATCCAGGATATTGATGAGCATCCGGTAGGCTCTTTCTGGGGAGAGGTGCAGACCACCGTCCACAAGGCGTTGGGCTGTATGGCGGTGGTGACCAACGGCGGAGTACGCGATTTGGACGAGGCCTATCAGCTGGGTTTCACTTATTTTGCTTCGTGCACGTTGGTTTCCCATGCCTACATCCATATGGAACAAACAGGAACACCGGTTGAAGTCGGCGGTTTGATTGTCCGACCCGGTGATCTCATCCATGCAGACAAGCATGGGGCGGTCTTGATTCCGAACGAAGTAGCCGATCAGGTTGCAGCAGCTTGTCGACAGATGCAGAATGCCGAGTTGCCGGTGCTCAATGGGTGCAGAGCAACCGCGGATGGTACATTGAATCTTGCCGACCTGCGGATCTGGAGAGCCGAGATGGCAGAGCTCAGAAAAAAATAACGAACGTAGTAAAATATGAACTGTTTTCATGAAAAGGAAGGAGAAATTACCGATGCATATTGTCATTCTGGACGGCTATACGGAAAATCCCGGGGATTTGAGTTGGGACGGCTTTTCCGCCCTCGGCACCTTGACTGTCTATGATCGTACAAAACCCGAACAGATTCTCACTCGGATCGGGGATGCTGAGATTGTCATCACCAACAAGACGCCGTTGGACGAGAATACGATCATGCAGGCTCCGAACATCCGCTATATCGGGGTTTTGGCGACCGGCTACAATGTAGTTGATGTCAATGCGGCAACCAAGAAGGGGATTGTGGTCTCGAACATCCCCACCTATGGGACCGATGCAGTGGCGCAATTCGCATTCGCCCTGCTTTTGGAGATAGCCCATCATGTGCAGCACCACAGTGATGCGGTGAAACAGGGCCGTTGGACCAGTTGTCCCGATTTCTGTTTTTGGGATTATCCGTTGATCGAGCTGGCGGGAAAGACGATGGGGATCATCGGCTACGGCAGGATCGGTCGGGCGACGGCAAGGATAGCCCGCGCCTTCGGGATGCAGGTGATCGCCTATGATGTGATGCAGAACCCCGATTACCAGGATGTCTATCGAAGTCTTGACGAGTTGCTCGCCCAAAGCGATGTGATCAGCCTGCATTGTCCGCTCTTCGAAGAGACACGGGGGATCATCAACAAGGATTCGATTGCTCGGATGAAGGACGGGGTTATCATCCTGAACAACAGCAGAGGCCCGCTCATCGTGGAACAGGACCTTGCCGATGCATTGAACCGGGGGAAGGTGTATGCAGCCGGCTTGGACGTCGTGTCAAGCGAGCCCATCGCCGAGGATAATCCTCTGCTTTCGGCGAAGAACTGCCTGATCACTCCGCACATCAGCTGGGCGCCGAAGGAAAGTCGCCAACGCTTGATGGACATTGCGGTGGAGAACCTCAAGGCATTTCTTGTAGGCAAGAGCAGAAATGTAGTGAATGCATAGCGAAAGAGTAGGGCTGTTCTGATTGACATAAAACCTGTGAAATTACATAGTCTGCCGTATGAACACTACTGAAATAATGTCTAAGGAACGGTGGGATCGGGTTCTGGAAATTTCCAAGGGCCGAGAGACGCCGTTCCAACTTATCCTCTCTGATGTAATTGAGGAAAAATACCAAGAACTTCGCAATGCAATTCCTTTTGCAAAGATATATTATGCAGTTAAGGCAAATCCTGCATTGGATGTGTTGCGTCTGCTCGACCGCCTTGGTTCGAATTTCGATGTGGCCTCGGTATATGAGCTTCGCCGTCTGCAGGAGCTGGGTATCAGTGCAGACCGCATGAGCTGTGGGAACACCATCAAGAAGTTTGAGCACATCAAGGAGTTTTATGCAGCCGGTATCAGATTGTTCGTCACCGATAGTGAAGGGGATTTGCGAAACATTGCGAAGGCGGCCCCCGGTTCGAAGATCATGGTTCGCCTGATGGCTGAAGGCGCCCTGACCGCGGACTGGCCGCTTTCCAGAAAGTTCGGCTGTAGCCCCGACCTTGCCGGGGATCTTTTGGTTCTCGCACGCAAACTGGGACTGAAGCCTTGGGGGCTTTCCTTTCATGTAGGTTCGCAGCAACGGGATATCACCGCTTGGGATAGTGCCCTTTCCAAAGTCAGTTACTTGTCCACCTGGCTGTCGGAGAATGAAGGCATCACCTTGTCCTGCATCAATATGGGCGGTGGGTTCCCCGCCACCTACCGGGAACGGACCAACCCGGTAGAGACCTATGCCGACGAAATCAAGCGATACCTGGAAGAGGACTACGGCGATGCGCTGCCTGAGATAATCATTGAACCCGGACGCTCCCTCTTAGGGGATTCGGGGGTGCTTGTCTCGGAGATCGTACTGATCTCCCGCAAATCCCGGACGGCGCTGGAACGCTGGGTATACCAGGACTGCGGCCGCTTCGGAGGACTGATGGAAACCTTGGGTGAGGCCATCCACTATCCTATTCTCTGTGAACGCAACGGACCGGAGGAGCAAGTCATCCTTGCAGGCCCCACCTGCGATTCCATGGATACGCTCTATGAGGATTACCGCTATGAACTTCCGTTGAGTCTTGCGGTGGGGGACCGGTTGTATTGGCTTTCCACCGGTGCTTACACCAGCAGTTACTCTGCCGTAGAATTCAACGGTTTTCCGCCGTTGCAGACAGTGGTAATCTAAGGCGACAGCAGATTCTTTCAAGCAGTGGAGTATTGGGACATGCAGGCTTACCTTCGGGTAGGCCTTTTTCGTGTGCTAAGTGATGAAATATAATGAAATTTGAAAAATATAATAGAAAATATAAAAAATATAACAAGTCATATTGAATCTATAATTTTAGTTGACAATCGCAGGTTCTGCTCGTACTCTATGTATAGGGGGAGTTGTATTCATACTCCCTGTGTACGAACGCACTATAATTCTGAGGAGTGGATATATGAAGATAGGATTCATAGGACTGGGGATCATGGGCAAGCCGATGGCGAAGAACCTGCTGAAGGCGGGCTACGAGCTGGTGGTGAACGACATCAACGAGGCGGCGGTGGCCGAGCTGAGGGAGCTGG
>NZ_JBFWIJ010000054.1:0-4477 GCF_050256055.1 Sphaerochaeta sp.
AGATACTTGTCCCTGACAATGCATCCACCGCCGTCAACCATAGGAACTACGACTGGTACTCGCCTGATCTGATTCGTTCCTACCAAGAGCTTGCCGAACATTACAACACTGCGATAATCCCAGCACGGATACGCCACCCAAAGGACAAACCCCATGCCGAAGGGGCTGTGAGTAACGTATCCACATGGATCACTGCTGCCCTGCGCAACGAACAGTTCTTCTCACTGACGGAACTTAATGCCGAGATCAGGCAAAAGCTGGAAAGGCTCAACTCAAAACCCTTCCAGAAAAAGGAAGGCAGCAGGTCGAGCCTTTTCCTTGGGGAGGAAAAATATCTGCTTTCACCGCTGCCAGCTGTTAGGTTCGAACTTGCAACGTGGTCACAACCCACAATCCAGTTCAACTACCATGTAGAAGTAGACAAGATGTTCTACTCCGTGCCTTTCCATTATATCAGCAATCCAGTTGAGGCGCGACTGACTGAACATGTCGTCGAGGTATTTCTGAAAGAAACGCATGAGCGCATTGCGTCCCACAAGCGGCTGAGAGGCCGTCCGGGACAATATTCCACCATTCTGGAACACATGCCGAAGGACCATCAACAGTATGTACAGTGGGATGGGGACCGCTTCAGGCGTTGGGCACAGCAGTCAGGAAAGTACACATGCGATGTGATCGACTACATCCTGTCCACCGCAAAAGTAGAGCAGCAGGCCTATCGCAGTTGCATGGGGATAATGAGACTTGCGGACAAACATTCAAGGGAGAAGCTTGAAGCCGCCTGCAGGAAAGCGATGGAGTGTTCCGGCAGGCCAAGCTACAAGAGCATCAAGGACCTCATCGCGACGTTGAGGCCGGAGGACCTTGCAACCCAGGAAAAGCAGGAGGGACCTCCAGGAAAGAAAAATCCTTTCAGCCTTGTAAGGGGATCCAAATACTATGGAGGTGCCCACAATGCTGATGAATGAAACAGTAGACAAGCTCATAGCAATGAGGTTTACCGCAATGGCAGACAGCTTCCGCCTGCAGATGGATGATCCCGGAATGAACGGAGTCAGCTTTGAGGACCGCTTCTCGATGATTGTTGACTCAGAATACACAAGGCGCAAGGACAACAGGCTCAAGAGACTAATCAGAAACGCTGATTTCGAGCAACCAGATGCATGCATCGCTGGAATAGACTACCATTCAGGCAGGATCCTGAACCGCAGCCTCATCTCCCGCCTTGCGACCTGCGAGTACATAACGGAGTACCGAAACATCTTCATCAGCGGGGCATCCGGAAGTGGGAAAACCTACATGGCTTGCGCCTTCGGGCTCGCCGCCTGCATGAAGTACTACAAGGTAAGATTCGTACGTCTGCCGGACATGCTGGTGGAACTTCAGGAAGCGGAGAAAGCAGGACTGTTCTCAAAGGTGATGAAGAAGTACGTGAATCCCACGTTGCTTATTCTGGACGAATGGCTCCTATCCCCGCTGAGCGACAATGAAACCAAGATTGTCTTCGAGCTAATCCATAAACGAAGAAAGAAATCTTCAACAATCTTCTGCTCCCAGTTCCTGGACGGAGGCTGGTATGCCCGTCTTGGGAGCGCCGACAACCCGCTGGCAGAGTCCCTGCTGGACAGGATCAAGTACGACGCATACAAGATCAACATACGAGCGGTTGATGAAAACCATGACAGGTCAATGCGTGAGCTCTATGGATTGAAACCTGAGGAATCGCAGTAAAGAGCCATTTGCTTCGACACCGCCTGTTTTGAGATGACTGAGGACACCCCATTCAGGCGGTTCCCCTATAGTTACCCTCAATGGCTCGGATTGATTTCCTTGAACTGGATTTGTGATTTCCTCTATATCGGACAGGCGCTTTCAGCGCACAAGAATATTCAATGTATGATGGGTTTTCTCTTCTCGTCAGGCATGGTTCGTCATTTGTACCACGGTTTCATAGTGATTTCTAGAAATATCCTTGGATGGAGCGGAAAGTGCCGCCTTCTCGTGCAACCATGGCTCTTGAATTCAGCATGTAACAACTTATTTCAATCGCGATACATCTTCCTCATCCAGCGTCAGCAACTCTCTTCTACTTGGAGAATGCGATACCTTTGCAAGCCTATTAGACTGGTTTTTTAATGCCTTCTCATACGCATTTCTTACCTCGCGAGCATTCGCGAAATTGTCTGATCTGGCATCATATAAATCTTGGAAATATTCTTTAAGAATGGTACTTGCACCAGGAGAAGGCGTATATCCGTCTTTCTTACAGAACACCTCGAAGATACGATACATATCTGATGCATTATAATCCTCGAAGTGAATAGTTGTGGTGAATCTTGATTCTAGCCCTGGATTAGAGGATAAAAAAGTCTGGATCAAGTTTGTATAACCAGCGACTATTACAACAAGATTCTTCCTGTGATCTTCCATCAGCTTCAACAAAGTATCTATAGCTTCCTTGCCATAATCGTCCTGATTGCTTTGATATAATGAATATGCCTCATCAATGAAAAGCACGCCGCCGATGGCAGACTTAACTACAGCTTCAGTTTTAATCGCTGTCTGGCCTAGATACTCTGCACAAAGTTTCGAGCGGCTCACTTCCAAAAACGTACCTTTCTTTAAAACTCCGAGTTCTGTATAAATCCTTCCAACTATCCTTGCTACAGTTGTTTTACCTGTACCTGGGTTACCAGAAAATACCAAATGCATTGAACCCATATCAGTCTTGATGCCTGCAGCTCTCTTCATTTGGTTCACTCGTACCTGGTTTACTATCGTATGTATTTCCTCTTTCACCCTATCGAGGCCTATCATGCCATCCAACTCTGCTAAAATCGATTGTAATCCCAGGTTGTTCTCATTATTCTTATTCATCATTTTTGGGGTGGCTGGCTCTTGCAATGACCCAGATGCTCCAATTTGAAGCGAGGAATTATCTACATCCTCATTTCTATTTTCTGGTTTAGATAGAGGTTTTTCTATGTTAGGTTTTTCATTTGCTTCAATATGAGATTTTGTCTCATTCCGAAATATAAATTCTTTTTTTACATGATAAGCTAGATTCTTTTGGATTCCCGCAACAATAGAATCAATAACGGTATTTGAATATTCGAAACCACGGTCTACAAGGCTAGCTAAAATCTTGCTAATTGCGACTCTGATCTCAACAAGTGTACGACCTACGAATGGGTCACTATGAACGGAGTCCCTTGTTATGTCATATAATAACTCATCACCATTGCTGTTGATGATCTTCAACTTAACCTTCCCTTCGTCGTATGATGACAAGAGACTAGTGTCATATTCAAAGTAAAAACAGAAGTCTTGCCATTGGGACTGCACAAAGAACTTTCTGTTTTCTTCCCAGGCTTTTCGTTTCCTCTCAATTCCAGCTTGCTTTGCCCTCTTTCTCTTTTCATCAAGGGCTTGTTGTTCCAGCCTTCTCTTTTCATCAAGGGCTTGTTGTTCCAGCCTTCTCTTCTCCTCAATTTCCGCTTGCCTTTCTTCCTCAACTTTCCGTTCAGCTTCTTCTTGTTTTTTCATCTCCTCTCTAATTCTTTGTTCAAGCTCTGCATTTTTAAGCATTTTTTCCTTAATTTTTATCCTAATCTTCTTAAGGTACGTAACTGATGCGATGATAAACAATAACAATGTAACTGATCCAAAAGTGATTTTGGAAGTTAGCGTCATACAATATCTTGATTCTGGTTCTGATACTTCTCCTTCGAGAAAGGCAATTGCACTAACCTTAGTATTGCTTGAATAAAGAATAGGTTCATTATATTTCTCACTCTTCACCGTTGGCGGCGAGCCATCTATTGTATAGAATATGGTTGCACTTGGTATATCAGAGGTAATTTTTATAACAGAAGATTGCTCAACAATTATTTTAGGCGGTTGCAATTTGATGTATGATACCTGATCTGAGCCGGCATAACCGATATAAGCCTTGGCTTTAATATAGTATGAACCAGTCAATTTATTTTCTTCTGAAGGAAGGTATTTCTTGCTTGTATTTGTGACTTCCGTTCCTTCTAGGCTATACCGAATGGTTGCACGTTGATCTTTCGCAGAAATTTGCAATGCTCCGTCATTTATTATAATCTCTGGAGGGGTAACCGATAAAGTATACCGCTTCTGTATTACTTCCGAAGAGGAGGTTCCTTTCCTGGCCTTCGCATGAACAACTGAGTGTTCAGGAAGAAGGAAAGGCCCTGAATAACTTTTGAACGCTCCCCCATTGATTGAGTAATAAATTATCACGTTCGGGACAGAGCTTACAATGGTTACAGGCTGATTTGAAGCTATAACACTTTCTGAAGGGAAGATTTGAGGAGCGGGGAGAACTATCTCGAATTTCTTATGAACAGTTTCAGAAGTTGAGTTGCCTAAAATTGCGGCAGCGCTTATAGTTGCGCTTTCAGTTATTTGGAATGGCCCTGTATACCTTTGGCTCACCTCTCCATTAATTCTA
>NZ_JBFWIJ010000055.1:0-4469 GCF_050256055.1 Sphaerochaeta sp.
GCCAGTTCCTCCGTATACAGCCTCCCGTTGAGGTTGAGCCGTCCGATGTTCCAGATCGGGGCGCTCCATGCGCTCACGGATCCTGACTGCTCGGCCAGCCGTTCCTCTCCCAGGCGCTTGATGGTTGATGCCGTCGCATACTCGCGAAGCAGCTTCAGTTTCTCGTTCCTTGGCATTTCTATCTCCCTGGTGCGACTGAACACTCGCACCCGTCATGGAAGGGGGGATGCTTCTTGCTCTTGGAGATGCGCATCACATTCCCTTCCCCGTCGTCCACGTTCTCCCCGGCTTTCAGGACATAGCCGTTGACCTCCACCACACGGCCGTCCAGTTTTCGGCAGAACTCACAGGCATCATGCGAAGCAACCACGTGCATCACACTCACCCCCAGCGCACCATAGAGGAACACGGTCATTGCATTGGCACTCCTGTTGGTCTCCGTGGCCGCCTCATGGTTCGGGACCGTTGCCATCCAGTTCTGGGTGGATGCTTCCACCTTGCTCGAGACCTGGTCATCGGGGATGCCTTCCAGGTCTTTCGACAGTGCATACACCCGCGAGGATGCATGACGGTCGCTTGCCGCATATGCGTAGGATTTCACGAAGCGATCGAATGCGTCCGCATCGATGGAAGCCCCGGTTCTCACCTGTCTCTGGACGATAGGCTGCAGCTTCCTTGCGACCACCGAGAATGCCTCGACATATTGGTCGCCGAACTCACGCGCAATCTTCTCGGTCGCAAGGCGGAACTGCTCAAGCAGGTCTGAGGAGCTGGTCTGCGAGGCAATGAGTTCATTGAGGGCCTTGATCTCCTTGGCAAGCTGGCGCCTTGCCAGACGTTCGATTGCCTTCCTCTGGCTGGCGGAGACCGCAGCACGCTCGGCCATGAATGAGACATCCTCCATCCGCTTGGCATCGACCAGGGGACTGCGGATGATATTCCCGGTCCTGGTTTCCTGGGTTGTCGTGATCCCCTGGTAGGTGTAGGGATTGGTGGTCGCCGCAACAGACCTGGGCACGTAGTTCATCGGGACCATGTATAGGTCCCCGTGTTCGATCGGGTCCATGTCCTCAAGGCTGCGCACATCGTTTGCGCTCATCCATCCGTCCATCAGGGCATTGTGGTAATAGGCCGACCGTGTGGCCGCATCGCCTCGCATCAAGCCGTTGAGGTTGATCTTCACGTACCGTTTTGGATTGTGTAGGAAGAGTGCATCGTTGATGGCATCCTGCCAGGCAACGGAGCGGGGAAGGATGGCATACTGGACCAGGTCAATCCCCCGCTGCTCGGCATTTGCATAGGTCTCCTTGACCGAACCACCGGCAAACGCCTCGGGCACCCCGAAACGCCTTGCAACCTCGGCCACGGTCCATTTCTGGGCTTCCTGGAACTCTGCGGTCTTGCTGTCAATCTTCACCGGCTCATAGCTGGTGTTGTCAGGGATGACGGCAGTCTTGAATGAGTTGGAGCTTCCCCCGAACCCTGTCTGGAACTGCTCCCTGATCTCGTCCTTGGTTGTCTTGTTGGTATTGGATGGGACCTTCACGATTCCCCCGAGCATGGTACCGCGGCTGAACCAGTTGTTCTGCATCACCTTGGCGCTGTCAGCAACTGCCAGGTCCTTCTTCACATACTCCAGGGGGGAGAGTGGAAGTATCCCGTTGGCAGTGAGATTGAGGATTACCAGCATGTCGGCCTTGGAGATGCATTCCCCACTGGGGGTGTATTGGTAGCTTAGCTTCCCGTCTGCCACCATCGGCACCACCAGGGTGGAAGCGATCGGGTGCAGGGCTATGGGCTTGCCCAGGGATGATCGTACAATCTTGGCGTATGCCACCCCGTAGAGCTCGAAGTTGACGCTCATGCAAAATCGGAAGGCATACGGGTTCATGTAGGGACAGGGATGGCGGAGCAGTATTGCCTCAGGGGAGGTTGTGTCAATCTTCCGTGATCCGTCGCCGTTCTTGCCGTATGCATGGATGGGAAGTGAGCCGAAGGTCCGTGCGAGGTTCATCAGGCATATCCAGAAGGCACTGTTCTCCAGCGCCTTGTCCTTGTCGAAGGACAACAGGTCGGACCATCCCAGGGTCTTTCCCACCGAGACGGTCACCTCGTCGCTCATCTTGCTCTTGAAAGTAAACAGCTTGCCCAATCCCATGCTTCAAGCATAAGGAAACCCCCTGCAATCCGCGATGGGCGACAGGGGGTAGTTATGGGAATGAGGGGAAGAGGCGGGAACAAAGGGCATTAGGGGAACATGAATTTCATTTGTTTCTGCTTAGGTAAATTGCCAAAATATTTCTATGGGTTCTCCTGCATAATAGAAGGAGGTGTTGAACTTGTTATTTGAAGTATTTATGGAGTAGCTTCTCGCTATTGCTGTATACCTGATATAGAGAACGCTCGATTTGTTTGTTATTCAGCTTGTCAACATCCTCTTGTGGCAACTTTCCATGAAACTGAATTTTTGAGTCATTGTGATATATGCATAAAGCTTGTACAGGGCTTATTGGATAATAGAGCGAAATACGAGAAAGAGGGTTACTTCCTTGTGGTTCCCATGTCTCCAGATTGATTACTGGCTGATCACCTACTAATAAAGCATTCTCATTTTCTACAGTAACTACTTCAAGATTAAATAGATGAATTGAATTCATAATATTCTCAATCACATTGATAGGAAGGATAAAATTGTAATACTTATATACCTTTTCCCAATCAATATAATTATCATCCCAATAAGAATTCTCTTTTTGCAGCATGACAATTGTATCTTGAGTTCTTTTTGTTCTAAACTGCTGGCGTACTATATACGCCACACAATCTAGAGTCATTTTTTTATCTTTTCTCCAAAAAGACAAATCGTTTGCAAGCAACCGTTCTCTAGGAAATTTTGACTCAACCACTCCATATAGTTCTTCGATAAAAGTATTTTGCACTTTCTGCCATATTCTCCTTTCCTTAGCATCTTGTGCGGATTGTTTGAAAACACTAAATGAGTATAATCTTGAAATAAGATTATCAGAAATCCCTGCAAAATCAGTTAATCCTTTGGCAACTAGAAACTCTGTTTTACTTAAGTCAGGAAGTGCATAGAAATTGCGTTCTACACCGATATTTACAGGTGAGCTGACAATGATTTTTCTTTCCTTCTTGAGATATAGAAAAATATTCTTATTGTCATCTGCCCATGGAGTTAAGCTAGCTTTCTGGATGTAATGTTGTCGCTCTTTGTTTTTAGCCATATATGTTTCCAATAGACATTATACTCTAGGCTTCAGGATTCAACAATGATGCAACGAATCCAAACAACATGGTATAAAAAAGAAATCGGACTCTACGTCAATACATAATTGTCCCTTATTGTCTCCTACCGTGGTAAAGTTCATGATTTCGGTAATCAATCCTTTGATTCTAGATTTGGATTATTTTAGTTTTGGCATGTCAAGTTTCACCTTGCCGTCTGAGTCAGGTAATTGGCCTAAATCGTCGATAATCCATAAATGATTTCATCATCTCTGTTTGTTAACTTTTTAATGAAGTTGGCACTATAAAAATATTGCTACTAAATTTGATATGTGCTGATATCTTCCCTTTGTATGGCTTCCAACAATAAAGCGCTCATCTTCTAACCAGGACTAAACAATCTCCAAAATGTATGCTCAAATTTCTGAAATTTTCGCTAGACACTCTAATTAAGAATAGGCTAAGCATATAATTCTAAATATCAGAAAGTTTAGTAAATTTTCTTTACTTATAGTACATCTTGTGATTAATATTTTGTTAAGGAGAATACATATGTCGTTCATTATTGCAGTTTATGTTAATGAGGGAATGGTGTTAGCTAGTGATAGTAGGGTGTCATATAATAACACTCAAGTGAACGGGGTCAATACTACTGTATTAATGGGTGTTCATAGTTCTGACACGGTTAATAAAACTTTCAAGTGCCCAAATAACATTGGAATATCTACTTGTGGGAGTGCTAGCGTTAAAGGACTTCCAATAACCGGATTCATTGAAGATTTTATCCGTAATTTTTTTACCGAACATACAAAAGTAAGTACGGTCCCTAGTTCGATAATTAGTTACTTCCAAAATCTGGATCCCAACCTAAATATTCATTTCATAATTGCCGGTTATGAAGACGATGGTAATGGACTCTCTCAAAAGTTATATCATGTTCAAACTAATACTGGCACGATTGTCAATGACGATACCTCCTCTCAAGGAGCTAGATGGGACGGAGAAACTTCAATTTTGTCAAAAGTGATTCAACCAACAGCAATGAAAAACCCTGACGGAAGCTATACTGACTTAGCAAATTATAGTATTCCTTGGAATCTTTTTTCTTTGCAAGATGCGATTAATTTTGCAAAATACGCAGTTGATATCACAATACAGACTATGCATTTCCAGAATGTAAATGAGACTGTGGGAGGTCCGGTAGATATCTTAATTATTAAACC
>NZ_JBFWIJ010000056.1:0-4118 GCF_050256055.1 Sphaerochaeta sp.
AAAACCGTTTTGCCAGATTGCATCGCCACCCTCCTGTGAAGTCAGGAAGGTAGCACCCGGAACGAATTCAAATCGAAAAAAGAACAATTATGCTAAAGAACCAAAAAATTCAAAAGGTTATAGCTGTGCAATCATTTTTTACCGGACAGTAGTGATGTGCAATGACAAATAGCCGTAAAAATGGCCAATTCGAACGTTTTTATATCCTTAGGCTAAGCAGGATTACAATTCAGAACAACTTCCAGGAAGAGCCCAACCGGATATCCCGGTTGGGCTCTCTGATGTGTTGGAAATGGTGACATTTAATACGCTAGCCAGGTTCTCCTTGTTGCGAAATCGCAAATTTTTGGTCAGTGTGGATAAACGTACTCTTCTGTGATGGCCTGTGCCTCCAAGTACTCTGCGAGGCCTGTTTTAAGATTCTGTGGAACGCAAAGCTTTATAAAGACGCTCTGGTTGGCTTGCGATTCATGGCTGGCCCAAACATCTGCGAGATCATAACGAAAGTCCATTTGTGCTATGTACACAGGTTTCTGGTTCGATGCTCGAACCTGCGTTGTTTGCTGCCGAGGATGGAACATGAGCGGGAAGGTCTTGTCTCCGTTAAGAAAATCAGAGCCAGTCATGAGGTGCATGATCTTCTCCAGCTTGTCTTCTTGGAGAATATTACCAGTAGAGCTGCTGTCATAGATCCACAAAGCACCATCGGTATCATCAATCCGTCTGCTACCACGTTGGCCAGCATACACTGCAAAATAGAGTCCGACCTCCGGAGATATCGTCCAGTCTATAAAAAAGGTGCCCTTAATAAAGTCGACGGTCTCGTATTTCTCGGGGTACTGCTGAGCATTTTTTAGAAGCTCAAACCATGGATCGATTCCGTGATTCTTCTCTGCTTCGAATGCTTCCCTGCTGGGCGTCCAGATCCCGCCGAACTTCATCAGAAGCATGGATGCTATCAGTCTGTGAAATGCGACCTTCTGTCTTATGCTATTCGGCACCGCCTGGTAACCAAATAGTCTAGGTATTGCATCCCTCACCAGTGTCGAGTCCAATAGCCACCCACTGTCAGACTGACCCCTGAATAGAAGCAAATGATCATCTTCTGCCCCAGACTGGACCAAATGATCAAGTTCCTGGAGGAAATTCTCCACACTGGAGGGCACCCATTCTCTACGATCTTGGCTGCAAACGGTGCTTTTAACCGTTGGATCTGGTCTTTTCATCTATCACTTTCTAGAATTACTTGTCTGTTCTGTAGCCGGAAATCTAAAATTAAATGACGACAGCAGGACGGGGAAGACGAGATGTGAAACAGTGGTTTAGGTTGAAGATAGTAGATTGTCTGGCATACTAGTATCAAAATTCAAGTACAATGCGAAAATCGGAATAATCAATTCCATTGAGTTGGTAGCGTTTATCTATCCCAGTCTCTGCATGAACCTGCACACCATGATATTCGCAAACGCGCTTGGCCAGGAACAAGCCTAGACCATCCCCAGGCATCGCCAGAGTATTGGCACCCCTGAACCCCTTATCGAATAGCTTAGGGAGCTCTTCCGGAGCAACTGAAGGCCCTACGGAGCTCACAGTTACAATTTGCCTGCCTGCGGACATCTCAAAAATAATTCTGATTTCTTGGCTACGAGGAGAGTATTTGATGCCGTTATCGATAATCACAAACGGCAGCAGCTCAAAAACAGGAAGTGCATCAATTTCGGCTCTTGACTCACCATCTAGCCTTATATTCACTCCATGATCCCTCGCTTCCTCAGCTAAAATCCGTTTAGCTTTGTCGAACTTCTTATAGATTCCGGACCGCACGGGGGTTTGACTCTCCAGCGCTCGCGGATTAAGTTCGATGTCAGTATATGCCAGACGAGAAGAAATCATACCGGCCGTGTAAAACGCAGAGAGGGCTGTTTGATTTAGCTGTGGTTGATCTGCAGTCTCCCGGCTAAGTCTTTCAACGAACTTTAAAAGCTGTGCGCTGAATTTTCGCGTCTCGTGAAGTGTGCTATTAAGTATCTCCTTAACTGATATTGACTCGCTATATAGCTGAAGATTCTCGGTTCGTAAACGATCGAATTCCTCATTGAGCGCTTTTATCTTCTTATTGTGCTTGTCGTATCGCATTCAAATACCGAGAGACTTTCCGACCAACGCTGCTACGGCATTGGCAGAGAACTTGATAATCAAATCCTTGAAATCTTCGCTGATGCCAAGCGATCGAGCTTTATTTTCTAGATAGCTTTGATTCCGATTCTGCACCGACTTTATAAACGCCTGTTCAAGCTTCAAAACATCGAAAAGCTCAACTCCCCGCTCCAAAAGCGCTCGCCTAAATCGGATCCACCGGTTTCTCGGGTTCACGACTTCACTGATACCTACCTCAAGCGTTTGCACCCACGCTTCGATGCTGGCGTCTTTCTCCATGCGTTTGTCGGCGGTCGTGAGGGCATTCGTGATTGCTAGACTGTACGTCATACCTGTATAGGCCATCAGATACTTGTCGGGAAAGGCCTTTCGAATTTCGGTCACCAAGTGGGCGCCTTCTAACTGACTTCCAAATGCCTTGCCCACGCCGCTGACATCGCAAATAATAATAGAATACGTCGAAACTTGGTCGACGGATCTAATGTCCGGACCGAGCTCAACAATTCGAAACTTGTGGATCAAGAGTGCTTCTCGCGGTGCAAAGGGGTTGTCGTCGATGACAGCGATTTCGATCTTGGATTTTGCATCCGTAAGATCCGTCGCTTCCTGCCCAATAGAGCTAAGTCGATCAGGGTCGCCAAAGGTAAAGAACATTGATTACTCCAAATAAGCACCGTAGCTCATTAATATTAAGATGGTTAGTAGCGTTAACACTATAAAGAGGGCCACCAATGCGGGAATGGGATGAAGAAAAGCCGCCTATTTTGGCAAACCAGAACGTTTTTTCAAGTTTGAATCGTAAGCTTCACCTCAAATAGACCGGTCAGAACTGTAGCTGAAAACGAAAAATCGCTGGTCAGCGTGACTCGACAGAATCGATCTACTCTTCTCGCATTTTGATTCCGGGCGCAACGACCATCCCAAACCTCTGGATACCAAAGAAAAAAAGACCTGACCAATATAGCCCAGCCAATTCCTCAGGTCAAAGAAAGGATAACGTCGGACATTTCGACCTGATGAGTTTTGGCAAACCCACTGTGCCGGTCTGTGTTTTTCTTATTGGTCCTAAAATCCAAGTCCGAGACTTCCCCACCCCAACCCCAAAAAAATCGATTCCAGGGCAAATCTGAAGCCCGGTTTTTCCATAGGTCCGGGAAAAATTTCGTACGTACGAAATTTTCACCCTTCCAAAGAGCCCGGCTCCCCGCCATTGCCCTTGTGCCGAAAAAACGTCCTCTTCCCGATCCCGACAACCTTGCAGGCTTCCGCCACCGTGTACCCGGCGGCGAACAGGCTTTGCGCCTGTTTGATTTTCTCCTGGTTGACTTTGGGACGCCCACCGCTTCGCCCCCGCGCCCGGGCCGCCTCTCTGCCGGCGGCAGTCCTTTCCGCCCGCAATTCCCGTTCCATTTGATTGATGGCCCCCATGATCGAGAGGAACGCCCGGCCCGTGGCGGATGTGGTGTTGATGTTTTCCCGAAGGCTTTCGATCTTTACCCCTTTCCCTTCCAGCTCCTGCACGACCTTGAGCAGATGGGCCAAGCTCCGGCTCATGCGCGAGAGTTCGGTGATCACCAGGGTATCCCCCTCGCGTAGATACTCCATCGCCTGATTCCAACCAGGGCGATCCTCCTTCACCCCGGAAACCTTGTCGCTGAAAATCTTTGAGCAGCCGGCCGCCTTGAGAGCGTCCACCTGGCTATCCAGATTTTGCCCGGAAGTCGAAACGCGGGCATAGCCGATACGGTGCATAAACTTCCCCCATCCTATGTTTTTGACACTTTGATTTTGGCAGAAGATTTGGCAGTTATTTTACGGGAGGGATCGAGGCGGGTGTCATTTTCAGAAGACGATTGCACAAAATATCAGAAGTGGATTGCACCCCAGAATCCATATTTGGTTGACCGTTTACCGCATGAGATCACGAGCATCTCAAAGTCCACAGCGGCGATCAGCACTAC
>NZ_JBFWIJ010000057.1:0-3807 GCF_050256055.1 Sphaerochaeta sp.
TCCGCCACTCTGGGGAGGACCGAAGTCCTCCTTGCCGTGCGACTTGCATGCTTAAAACGCGCCGCCAGCGTTCGTTCTGAGCCAGGATCAAACTCTCCGTCATTTAATTCCGGCGTCGAGCGCCGGATACTAATTCAACTTCAAGCCTTCCCCTGTCATCTCGCGGCACCTGCTCTCCAGCCGGCGCCTCAAACGTTAGCTTTCACTTCGTTCGTGAATTGACTTGGAAGCCCTTGCACCTCTATAAGATTCACACCTTACAGTTTGCAATTGCTTGCAATACTTCTCTCTTTCCTTCGCTTATCAATGTTATAAATCAGGTCGCTTGATCCCTTTTGCAAGGGAGCGATTTTGGCTCTTGGCCAAGCACCTTTCGTTAGCGTGCTCGACTAAGATACTCTATCGAAAACATAGTGTCAATAGCAATTTCCACTATTTTCCGTTTTGTTCCACCTTCAAAACCCTTAAGCCGTTTCGGCTGTGGTTTTTTCTGGTTGAGCCGAGGTGGATACTACCTGTTTTACACAAATACGTCTAGGGGGTTTAAAAATATTTTTCCATTTTTTTTGGAAGGGGCGACAAAAACAGAGTCATCTGATAACCTGAGTTTTCGCTGAAATAGACGAAAAAGAGGTGCTAACAAGTTGTTATGTAATAACTTGTCTAGACACCTCCTTAGAATATTACTGTAGTACGTCAGCTCTTTTTCTTGGTCCCAGCCAACATTTTTCTGATGGCTACTTTGGAATACACATTCATACCGAAATTGATCCCCATCTTTTCTTTCAGCCGCTTCATCACTTTATCGTAATACAGTGTCTTGAAGGTGCTTTCGTTGAGTTGATCGACATTCGCTTTCCTCAAGGATTCGATGATTCCTTCGGTAGCATACTGATGGTCCAGCTCATGCTCAAGGATCCTCATGATCAGCAATGCGATGAAACAGGTGAGGAAATGGGAGCCGATGCGATCTTCACGGGCAACATAGACAGGTCTAGCCTGCAATTCGCTCTTGGTCACCCGGAAGGTCTGTTCGATCTTCCACAAGCCATGGTACATGTCAATGATATCCCGGGGAGTAACGATCCTGTTGAGTTGCAGCATCCCCTCGTGTTTCAACCATCTACTCTTGCCGACAAAGGATTCCTCGCTTTCTCCAGCTGTGTGACCTGTGGCATCCACAGCCTCCCTCAGTCCGGTCACATTGGTCTCGATCACATAAAAGCCATCAAGCGACTCATCTTCCTCAAGCTTGCTGAAGTCAAAGACAATCTTAGCATCATAGTGCTCAATACGTTGATTCGTGTCCTTGTCGTACACCTGTGTTCTTAAGTATTTGTTCTTGCCGTGATTGTTGTCCACCACATCCTTGCTGTGCGAGTGCGAGGAGGCAAGGGCCTTCTCAACGGCAGCTTGCCGATCCAATTTCGCTCTGTCAGCATATTTGGCAGACCAGTAGATGATTTGGTGGTGTCCCACCCCCTTCACACGCCTTCTGTTGCCTCCGGCATCCCGTACATGGGTATCCTTCATCTCATCAAGTACTTTGTACATGAACGATACGGGCGTAACCGTATCAGAAGGAACAAGCTCTTTGCCTTGGGCATCAAAGCGCACATAACCTGAACTGTCCCTCACGGTATCTTTGAGATGCTGCGTACCCCCACGTACCGATTTGCTGAAGATGTAGCCGTTATGGTTGGTGATCACATCGGCAACATTGTCTCCGCTCATCATGGCCTTGTCGGCAACGAAAATGATGTGATCCATAGCGAGCTGGGACCTCACACTTTCACTCATGGGAGAGAAGGTCTTACCATCGTTCGTATTGCCGGGAAACAGATCGTAAGTGACCGGAAAGCCCCGGTCATCCATGAACAGCCCCATCTGGACGATGGGATTGGGGCGATGTTCTTTACTCATTCCCTTCTTCCTGAAATCATCCTCGTTGTCGATCTCGAAGTAGTAGTTGGTCACATCGTAGAACAGGAGGGTCGAATCCCTGCCATACTGTTCCACCATCTTCTGGTTCAGCATCTGCAGCAGGTCTTCCCGGTAACGGGGCAGAATGCTCAGGGACCGGTAGACCGCATTGAGGTCGAAGTCCATCTTTTCGAAGTATTTGTGTCTGCCGAACCAGGCGGCCCGTTTGGAGCCTGGAGCAAGAACCCGTTCATACACGAGCAGCTTGACTACTGCGGTAAGGTTGTAGGAGATGTCCAGGTACTTGCGGCGGTCATCGAAGAACTTGGCGATGCCGAGGGAGTGGAATACTGAACTGAGTGCCGCATAGCCGATATTTCTCACACTGTCATACCTACCGGTATCTTCATCGAAGGGCAGCAGTGCTTCAGGCATCAATTCAATCACTACAGCGCTCTGCTGCTGTTTCTTTTGTAGAGTCATCCGCTTGGCAATCTGCTTGTAGTGGGCAATCGGATCATCATAAAGGTGGGTGAACTCGTCGACGTACCCAATGCGTTCAATGGTACGGTGTTTGACCTTCCCTGCCTCTTTGTATCCTTCAACGATCATCATCAAAATCCTGCCGGTTTTCTTCTCAAGGAGAGTCTTTACGAACATGGGGCACCTCACTTGGAGTTAGTATACCATAACAGACAAAAACAGACAATAGAAACATTCTTTTAGAAATGATAAAAATTGCAAAAAAAATGCCCCCTAAGGGCTTGGAAATGTACATTCTGGGATTTGTTTCCTATTCAACTGTGACAAAGACCGGAGGTCGGAATGAGAAGCATGCATAATCATCTGCGGCATTTTAAGTTATCCAGTAAGTTTTACTATACTCTCTTGACTCTGTATAGGAAACTTCTTATTATATAGTTGCACTTGCAACTATATAATAATTTAAAATGCCTTTATTCCTGGTAGATTCACTTCTTCATGCAAGTCATAGCCAATGAGAGAGAGACATTTTTGGAGGTACATTATGAAACGAACAAACAGGGATCGATCACTTGGGAAGACATTCAATCATATATCAAGAAATATCCACTGGGTGGTCAAACATCAATTAGAACGATACGGAGTCGGCAGTGGGCAACACTTTTTCCTCTTTCTCCTCGATCAGTCTCCGGGTATCACGCAAAATGAAGTTAGTAGGAAAACCAACATCGACAAGGCTACCGCCGCTAAGGGGCTTGCCAAGCTCGATCTGCAAGGCTATATAAAGAGAGTCCCCGATACCGAAGACCGCCGATTACGACGGTTATATCTCACGGAGAAGGGAAAAGAGATTATTCCGAAAATTAAAGAAAGTCTTGCTCAGGTAACCGAGATATGTTCGGCTGACCTTTCCGAAAAAGAACTCGAGGTGCTATTTTCTCTCCTCGATAAAGTAGAGAGCTCACTGAGCACCTATGTCGATTCCCACATAACATCCTTCCTCAGCATAGATAAAGAAAGACTCTAAATGAATAAAACCGAAGCTAATAGAACTAAGCTAACAGAAGGGCCGATAGGCCGTACCCTTTTCCGGTTGGCATTACCGATGGTGTTCGGCATACTCAGCATGGTCGTTTTCAACTTAGCAGACACATTTTTCGTGGGGCGGTTGGGGAAAGAACAGCTAGCAGCCCTTTCCTTTACCTTCCCAGTTGTTTTGTTCATCGGTAGTATTGCACAGGGTATCGGTATGGGTACTTCAGCCGTGGTCTCCACAGCAATCGGAGAAAAAAACTACCGTAAAGTACATCGCCTGGTTTTCGACAGTCTACTTCTTGGTATAATCCTCTTGGGCATCGGAGCGATACTAGGAATGTTCACCATACGACCTCTATTCCGCTT
>NZ_JBFWIJ010000058.1:0-3561 GCF_050256055.1 Sphaerochaeta sp.
CCTTAATAATTCTCAGTTGCTCTTGAAGCTTAACTAATTCTTGTTCAACCATCACATTCCGCCTTGATTAACACTTTCAGACAAGTATATCACGCATTATTGCGTATACAATCCTTTCTTGATTTTTAATCATTGGCTTTCTTGAAATAAATTGATATGCCAGAACTTTACGTTATTATTAGTCTTTTGGATAAATAGCCGTAATAACATTCGGAAGTGTAGAATTATTTATCGTGAAGTACCCCATGAAGAAGCACTTGGCATAATTTGAATCTCCATGATCAACGTACTCATATTCGAAGGCTAAGGATTACTAGAGATCACTGTATATGAAGAATATCACTTTGATGTTTTGTAATGGTCTCTCTTAGTGGTTTCAACTTAGGTTTAAGTAATCCCATATCACTTGGTAACCTTATACATACGTATATTTTATAAATACGTAAGTATAGCAGTTTCCTTATAGCTATGGTTAATACGATATACTTGAGGCTCTTGCAAAATAGCAAAAGCCTGGTAATTTGCCCTGCCCCAAGCGTTCGGAAGAGTCCTTGGGTGCACAGAATTGTCTGAAATGAGCCCCCATCGGGCAAAACATATGGAAATGGACCTGACAATCCTATATAATGTTATTTACCACAAAAACATAGAAGGAGAGCAGGTCCATGAAAAGCATAACAGAAATCCTGGGCGGTTGCCAGATGGTATTCGGTATTTCCTACGACATCCAGGAGATTTTCGAAGGGTATGTGACCGATGAGCACCGCACCTTCATCCAGATGCTGCAGGTGATCGAGGAATTTTTGCCCCTTTGTGACCGCCCTGACAATCTGCCGGGACGCAAATCCTATGATGGGACTGCGATGATCCGTTCTTTCCTGGCAAAGCAGTTCTTCAAGATTCCCACAGTCACATCACTGCGCAACCGGTTGCTCAGCGATCCGTCGCTGAGGCAAATATGTGGGTTCTCCACCGTTCCCAGCGAAGCCACCTTCAGCAGGAGATACGCATCCCATGCACAAGAAAGACTCATGGAGAGGACGCTCGGTCCATTGGTATCGTCGTATCTACAGGACCATATCGTAGGACACGTCAGCCGGGACTCCACGGCGATCGAGGCACGCGAGAAGGCGACCAACAGGAAGAAGGAAGGGAAACCCAAGGGTAAGCGCGGCAGACCAAAGAAAGGTTCTGAACCAAGGGATAAGCAACAAAACGTGTTGGAGAGACAACTTGTGCAATCAGCCAAACAGGCGGTCGGTGAGCTGAACTCCCTCTGCAGCTGGGGATGCAAGCGCAATAGTCAGGGCAACAACAATTATTGGAAGGGCTACAAGCTGCACCTGGATGTCACCGACAGCGGCATTCCCATCAGTGCCATCGTCACCGGGGCGAATGTCCACGACAGCCAAGTGGCCATTCCCTTGGAGCGGATGACCGGAGGACGGATCATCCATCTGTATTCGCTGATGGACAGCGCCTACGATGCGAAACCCATCAAGGATTTCATCATCGGAAATGGCAGGATTCCCATCGTCGATCCGAACAAGAGGCGAAAACAACAACGGGTCCTGTCTCCCGCCGAGAAGCAACGGTTCAAGATCCGTTCCACCGTCGAACGATCCAATGCTCATTTGAAGGATTGGCTGATCCCCTCGAAGATCATGGTACGGGGCCCGGACAAGGTCGCCCACTGCCTGATGACCGGGGTGCTGTGCCTTGCCGCGATCAAGATATTGCAGTATTGCATTCTGCCTGACCTTCAGAAGACAGCATAGCGGTACACATAACAATGGAACATTCACCTGTCGTGGAACAGGTGTGCCTTTTTGTACCACCCCAACTATAGATTCGGCGTGAATAGTCTCTCAAAGCCATCGATTGGACATTTCGACCCGCACGATCATCGGTAACAATATCGTTACATGGATTCCGATTCACGATGACCGCTCATTTTGCAAGAGGCTCTATATTGTCAAGAGATAATTTCTTAAGAAGAAAAGAACGGTTGCAGGAAATCATCAGCTTTATAGCATGGATGTTTCTCGACAGATCGATATGCATTGGAGAGGGATCCTCAACGTATGGTTTTCTCCCTTAGATATTGATATTCTCCCACAATGTGGTACTATATGGGAAATAAGCCCGATTGGGAGCGAAGTGGACAACACAAGTACGGCTGTACCCAGCCTCACGGAAAGGGAACGACCCCAAAGAGTTAAGTTTCCAATGATTATCAATAAGCTCCCTTTCTCTGTCTTTTTAGGGAGAATACCTTTCTTTTTGAGAGAATGGCCATTGTCGCTGATATGAAACAAATTCAAAAATAGGTGCTTGTGTCCTACCGGAATGCGGGCAATGCATACGGCAAAACCTGTACCATCGCTTTCACCAAGAGCTCCCAGGTACTGTTCTACAACAAGACACAGTTCGAGAAGCTCGGCCTCCAGCCGTCCAGGACATGGAACGAGCTGGTGACAGTTTCCAAGAAGGCTGGTAGAGGCCACGAAAAAGCCTGCCATCGGGTATGACGACCTGATAGGGATGTTCCAGCAGTACATGCTCATGCTACAGAACGGCAATGAGTTCATCGTCGACGGCAAGGGGAGGTTCACCGAGCCTTCCGGCGTGGAGGCTTTCGAGTTTGTCCTTGACCTTCACCGCACGGAATATGCCCGTCTTGCCGGTGAAGACAAATACCTTTCCGGTCCTTTCAGCAACGGCGATGTGATGATGTATGGTGGCTCGAGTGTCGGTGTTGCCGTCAATCCTACGACGTTCAAATACGGTGCCGCTGCTCGGACGGTATAGCCGACCTCGGTGCCCGTGTCCAGACAGTGATCGACCAGAACAAACAAGGCTTCATTCAGGTGACACTGTTCCTGAGACCGTAAGCATCGATTCATATATTTCCTGCCGGAGAGGAGTTTTTCTCCGGCAGTTTTTTCAGTATGACGGGCATGTCATCACACTAGTAGCTCGTAACACTTAAACCTATTCCTTGATCACTGGGTACAGGCGCTTGAGTTTGGTTCTTGCGTCACTGGTAGTGAACTGCCAATCAATTCCTTTCTGGTTTGAGTTCCTGTCCCTTCCCCATGTAGAGACTTCTCTGCAAACCGTCTCGATATCAGGCAACCTTCTTGTCTCGATGCATTGGGTGGTCAAGGCAGCCAGTTCGCACTCGGCCATGTTCAGCCAACTGCCGTGCTTCGGGGTATAATGGATCTCCAACTTGGATGCAATCCGAAACGCTTCCTCCGGATGGAAGGTGGTGTACAGAGATCCAATCTTATGAGTGTTGAGGTTATCAAGCACCAAGCGGATGACATCTGCATCGGGATAGTCTTCGTCAACGAGCCGCTTGATCTGGCGGGCCCAGTCTTCCTTGGTCCTGTGCTCTTTTGCATCGACATACCGGTATTCGCCCAGCGGTTCGTTGAACATGAAGATGCTACAGGTACCCTTGCGGATGTATTCCGAGTCCTCCCTCAGTGGCTTCCCCCGTTCCATCGGAATGCTTTTCCTCTTGTGTGCAAGCAATTGCAGAGGTTTTTCGTC
>NZ_JBFWIJ010000059.1:0-3537 GCF_050256055.1 Sphaerochaeta sp.
TGGTACCTTCAATTGAGGATTTTCCTCGAAGGAAGGTTTGCATGAAACATACACAAAGAGCTTTGGGTTTGGTGTTGGTGTTGTTGCTCGTTCTTGGATCTGTATTTGCTGCGGGTTCGAAAGAAGTTGCAGCTCCTGCCAGTACTGCGATGGAGGACAAGGTCTCCATGTACGCAAGTATTACCTCCATTGAACCGATTATCGAAGCGTTTACCGCTGATACCGGTGTTGCTGCAGAGAATACCAGACTTTCTACTGCACGTTTTGTCTCTACCGTACTGACTGAATTTGAGGCTGGGAAACTTGCTGCAGACGTTTTGCAGGGTCCCCTTCCGGTACTGGAAATTCTCAAGGAACAGGGTGTTATCGCCGAGTATGTCTCCCCGGTAGGCGAGACGTATCCCGAATGGGCAAGACGTGGTGATGGCATCTACCTCTTTGGTATTGAGTATGTAGCGCTTATCTACAACACCGAGTTGGTTGATCCTGCTGATGTGCCCAAGCGCTATGAAGATCTTACCGATCCGAAGTGGAACAATCAGATTGTCATGGCCAACCCCGCGAGCCACGCAACCACGATCAGCTGGCTGGTAGGTTTGAAAGAACACGTATTTGCCACCGAAAAGGAGTGGTATGATTTCCTTCACGGTCTTGCCGCCAACAACCCGATGTTCGTAGCATCGTTCAGCCCGACTCCTGCTCCCATCGAAAGTGGTGAGAAGAAGATTGGTATCTCGATGCCCAAATACATCGTCACCAAGGCTCCGGCTCCGCTTGCTTGGGCACAGGTATCACAGCCGATGCTCGGCAGCCCCCGTGCCATCGCCATTGCCAAGGATGCTCCTCATCCCAATGCAGCAAAGGCTTTCGTTGAGTACTGGCTTTCCAATAAAGCCATGGGCATGCTGGCCAACGATGTTGGTGAATATGTGTTGACTCCTGGTGTGTATCCCCCGATCAAGGATATTGATAAGGCTGAGGTTATCGCCATTCGCGAGCTCTCCGACGAGGAGCTGGTGAAGTGGGGTGCTGAGTTCGAGAAGATTTTCGAAAAGAAATAACCATAACGGAAAGCAGGAAGAAGCGGATGGAAATTCAGATTACCGGAGTGAAGAAGTACTATCATTCTGAAGGGAAGATCATCAAGGCACTGGATGGGGTGAATCTCACGATTCCAGCGAACAAGATTTTTACCTTGCTTGGTCCCAGCGGTTGTGGCAAAACCACACTGCTGAGAAGCATTGTCGGCCTTGAGACCCCTGATGAAGGAGAAATCCGTATCGGCGACACCATTGTGTGGTCAAGTGAAAAACATATTGATGTTCCTACCGAAAAGCGGGGACTCGGGATGGTATTCCAGACCTACGCAATCTGGCCGCATATGGACGTGTTCAACAATGTTGCCTATCCGCTGCAGAATATGAGGCTTCCAAAGGATGAAATCAATCGCAGGGTCGAGAAGACCCTGCAGTTCGTCCAGCTTGAGGGCTTCGGAAATCGCCCTGCCACCCGTCTTTCCGGTGGCCAGCAACAGCGTGTCGCCCTTGCAAGGGCGCTTGTTGCTGAGCCTAAGGTCATCCTGTTTGACGAGCCGCTTTCCAACCTGGATGCGAAGCTTCGTGAAGAAACACGCAAGGAACTGAGAAGTTTTCTGAGTGAACTTGCCATTACGGCCGTCTATGTTACCCACGACCGCATTGAGGCTCTGGCACTCAGTGATCAGATTGGGGTGATGCGTGCAGGCAACATCATTGAAATCGGAGATCCGAAGAAGATTTACTTCGACTCCGAACATCAGTTCGTTGCTGACTTTATTGGTCGCTCCAACCTGTTGCCGGTTACCATCGAAGAACAGGGCAGTGGGTATACCAAGGTGAGCTCCTCAATTGGGGATTTCATGTGTGCCAAACGTGAGTTTCCCGCTGGAAGTGAGATTACCCTCTGCATCAGGCCCGAATTTGTGGACTTGATCGATCCGGCAGAGAAAGAGAAGCATCAGAACACGTTGGTGGGGAAGATGCATACCATGGTCTTTGTCGGCGAGGTGTATGAGAGTGAGATTTTGGTTGGGGATCAGCTGATTATGGTGAAAGTCGATCCCGATTCGAAGGTGAAGGAAGGAGATGAGGTGGTAGTTTCCATCGCAGCAGACCACTGCCTTTTGGTTTCAAGGTAGGAAGAGGATACTATGGCAAAAACTCGGCATACAAAGCTTACCTATCTGTTGATTCTGATTCTTGTCTCCCTCACGCTGGCCCCGGTGGTGATGTTGGTGATCGGCAGCTTCTCCAAGGGCCTGCGCAACGTGGGTACTTTTACCTTCGACAAGTACATTTCCGTCTACACTGATCCTGCCTTGTTGGCAGTTCTCATGAATACCGTGGTGTTTGTCGCAGGTTCAGCGCTGTTCGCTACAGTGTTGTCACTCTTTCTGGCCTACCTCAACAACCGGACAAACATCCATTGGAAGTTCTTGTTCAAGGTGCTTTCGGTGGTGCCCATGATGATTCCTCACGTGCTGTTTGCAGTCAGTTGGGCGTTGCTGCTCAATCCTTCCAATGGGATTCTGAATCTCTGGATCATGCAAGCCTTTAACCTTGCAAAAGCGCCGTTCAATATCTACTCGCTTCCAGGGATGATTATGGTGGAAGGCTTGCTCGATCTTCCTATTGCCTACTTGATCATCTCTCCTGCGATGGCATCCTTTGATGTATCGCTTGAGGAGTCGTCGAAGGTGTTCGGGGGCAGCAATATGAAGACGCTGTTCAAGATTACGCTGCCTGTGCTGCGTCCAGCCATTCTTGCAGCATTCATCCTGTGTGTGGTGCGTTGTCTTGCCTCCTTTGCTGTTCCGTCGGTACTGGGTATGCCGGGTCGTGTCTATGTGCTCGCAACCTATATTTATCGAACGGTCAACACAGGCTTCGTTGCCGACTACGGCAAGGCTGCCGCAATCGGCATGAGCATTCTGGTTCTCTCCATCTCCCTGATCTATGTGTATCGTTATTTTACCCGCAGCAGCGAGAAGTTCGTGACTGTTTCCAGCAGGGGCTTCAAGCCGGTGGTGATTGAGCTCAAGAAGGCTAGGATCCCTCTTTTCATCGTTCTGTTGCTTGTCTCGTTTGTTTTGATCGTGCTTCCTGTTCTGGTCTTGCTCTATACCTCGCTTGTTCCCTATTCGATGGTACCCAGTGCACGGGCATTCTCGATGATGAACTTCGATCACTGGAAGACGGTAATGAAAGATCCCATCTCCCTGCTTTCCTTGAAGAACAGTTTGTTCCTGGGTATTGTAGGGGCTACCTTGGGAACGGTTCTCTCCCTCTTTGTTGCCTATGTCATTGTGAAGGTGAAGAGCAAAGCAGCAGGGGTTCTGGAGTCCTTGAGCTTTCTCTCATTCTCCTTCCCGGGTATCGTCATTGGTATCGGGTTTATGTGGTTCTTCATCAAGACGCCGCTCTATGCAACCATTTGGGCTCTGCTCATCGGTTACATTGCAACCTATTTGCCCTATGGCATTCGGCCGCTCACCAGTGC
>NZ_JBFWIJ010000060.1:0-3397 GCF_050256055.1 Sphaerochaeta sp.
TTCCTGAATTTTCTTAGTGAAAAAATAAGGCAAACCCCTTACAATTTCATTGTAATAAAAGGTTTGCCTAAAGTGCCCAGAACAAGACTCGAACTTGCACAGGTGTGACCCCGCTAGGACCTGAACCCAATTTTAGGGTCTGTAGCACCATGAGTGAATCTGCATAAAACCCTATGACAAAAACTTTTACTATGTTTTGCTATGCACAGCAATGACACTAAATGTAGTTTTATTGTGCCCACAACTGTGTACAGTAAAAATATACATCGTCTGCACAATCTGAGCAAGAAAAAATTAAGGGTACTGCGTTTTTTAGTAATGTCGTATACTACTGAAACGGATTTGTCAGAAGAGGTGGAAATGGTAAAGTTTCGGATGTACGATGCAACCCATAAATTACTGGATGATCTTGGTCTTGAATATCAATATAGTGTAAAGAGACGTGGGGTAGGGCTAATACATCAGAACCGATTCTGTATGCTAGATGGTACAGATATACTGGAATTACACATCGAAGAAGTTACCGGTAATGTACAGATCAAGGACAAACAAGGGATTCAGGACTATCCTTCCTTGGATCTGAAAGATCTGCATCTGATGATAATCAACATTGGGAACACCCTTACTCCCAAGGTCCCCTTCTTCTATATCAGGGTCCTGGCAGGAATGCACGTCCTGCATCATTCCGAGCACAAACAATGAGGGCCCCGGAAATATCCGGGAACCCTCTTTAAGTAGAACCAAGTTGCAAAGTGATATTATTACAATTTGCTAAAGATTGTAAACATCCATGATATCAACTACATATTTCTCCAAACCACCGGGGGAATCCCCTCCCCAGGCATAATCCTCAAGGTCCAGTGCATACATGGCCAGGGCGTTGTAGTTGCGTAGCATTGAATCAGGAATGACCGTGCCCTGGGGGATGGTCACCTGCTCCAACAAAGGCCTGGGTGGCCGAACCATCTCGAAGGATGGCGGCTCGATTCCTGGGCTCACCGGCTTGATGCTACTGCAGCTACCGAACAGCATTGCGAGCATTGAACAGATCATTAATACCGTCAACAATCTGCTGCTGCTCTTCCCTTTTCTCATCAGGATCCTCCTTCTGCGAGCTCTCGGCGATTTTCTGATCCACCATATCCTTCTGCTCCTTCCGTTCCTTCTGGCCAGCGAGGATATCATCCTTGGCCTTTGCCGCAGTCTCCCCGATCTTCAGCCTCAGCTCTGCGCTCTGCGCCCGCTGCTCGGCTTTCTCAGCCATGGACTGGGCTTTCCTCAGCTTTCGCTGGAAGAGCGCCCACAGGCCCGCCAACAACACGGCTCCTACCGCGCCGATCACCCCGATGAGTTCATTCATCCAACACCCCCATATCCGTTTCTGCCACCCCGTACTCCTTGAGCTTTGCTTTCCCGAACAGGCCAATGGCTTTGCAAATTCTCTTGATGGCCTTCTGGTCGATGAACCACTGCAGCAGGAATATTCCGATCGCATACCCGGGGAACGTCCATGGCAATCCGGGGAAACCCAGGCCGAAAGCGAATGAAGCAGTAAGGGTCACTGAGAGCAGGGCCGCTACCAGTATGATCTCCCGCTTTCCTGCTTTGTCGTCGCGCAGCCATTTCTTGTACGACTCCATCCCAAATCCGATGACCAGCACCAATGCAGCGATGACCGCTGCTGCCACTTTCCAATCCATGATCACTCCTCATTGCCGTCGGCCTTGTAACCGGCCACGGCGCACTCGCGAAAATAATCTTCCATGATTTTGTCCTGGACCTCGCTCTCTCCGTTGATTGCATTCTTCCTGAAAGCATCGAAGATCACCTGGTCGTTCTTCAGCGCGATGTCCATCCCCTTGGCGATCCGGTTCACTTGCCGGTAGAGGCTGGCAATCGCAGAGCGCAGCTTGGCCAGCTCATCATCCTTCCTCCACCTGCGCGAAAGCAGTGCGTTGGCCAAGGTGACCGAACCGGTGATGACGGCCACCCATATCACATCACTCACCGCTTCCTCCCATCAGGAGGTACTCCTGGAAACTCATCACCCCGTCCATAACGGCTTTCAATCCGTCCAGGTCCTTGCCGATGCATGCTTGGGGAAGGTCCCGAAGATATTCCCGGTACATGACGGCCTGCAGCCTGGCATCCTCGTTGCCGTCGGCCAGGGCGTTCTGGATCCGGATGTCGTTCTCCGAGAATGCAGATTCTCTCCAAACCCGTATTCTTTCCTGGGCGATCCGGGCCGCCTTGTCATTGTTTATCCTGAGCATCCTCGATCTCCTCGAACGTATTGAATCGTGAACCGTATCCGTCTGGCGGTCCCCAGTCCTCGGGTACCTCCCAGGCGTTGCGGAAGGTCCGGTCAGTCGGAATCTCCGCTTCACCGACCAGCCAGAAAGGATATCCTTCGGGAACATCCTTCAGTGCTATCGTTTCTAGAGAATGATCCCTCAACGCTTCCAAGGTTGGTCGGGTCACATAAACGAATCCTGTTGTGTCTGTATGTACGATCAGCATACGGTCTCCTCCTTACGCGAACACGATGATGCTGAAAAGCGACCCACCGAGTTCATATTGAGCTCCTGAGTACCCATACCCGACCCGCACTGAGGTGGTGGTCCTGGTGGGTGAAAACTCCATAGCATGGAAATTTGAATAGCCGCCCGCGGTATCCCTTCCATACAGGAGTGACACGGCGTAATAGATGTTCGGCATCGGTGATGCAAAATTGATGAAGGCCTCACCCACGCCCGCATCCGTGATGGATGACATATTCTTCTGCTCACGGAATTGAAGGGAGTTCCCGCTGAAGGTCCCCCAAGCCCTGCATGCATACCCGGACATGCCTCCGAGGTTGAGGCTCTCCCCGATCAGGTTCCTGCCGATGATGTTCAGGAATCTGGTGATGTTGCCGATCGAGTAGGTATCGGGTTCCCTGGCATTGATGTTCATGGTATCGGCACCAGCCACCGATGCGATGACGGCGAAGGAGCCCGATGCATTGTAGTACCCGGATGTCCCCGGGTCGGAATCGGGAAGGGAGAAGTTGATCGAGCCGTTCTCATGAAAGACGGTCATTGCCGTGGCAGATGTCTTCATCACTCCGATGACCTGGTATGACTGGCCGTTGTAGACCAGTGTCCCGGAAGCCGTCTTCAGCTCGTTGACCGGGTAGGAGGACACCCCGTCCATGAATGATGAGGCCTTGGCGTAATTGCAGACGGGGTTGTATCCAGAAAGTGCAAGCTGGTTGCTGAAGATCCCCATACCGACCAGCTCATAGGTGGAGTCCGTAAAGGCGAGCAACAGTCCTTTCCCTGAAAACGCCGACAATGCAGTAAGGTTCCCCGATCCGGTAATGTTGCTGTACTGCCAGCCCTGGTCGCTGTCATAG
>NZ_JBFWIJ010000061.1:0-3364 GCF_050256055.1 Sphaerochaeta sp.
CGTGTGGGCAAAACTGTGATCGACCGGGAGCACCACCAAGGTTTCGAACCTGGCATCAGGCAACTGGAACAGCTCGATGGCATCGTGGGCATTCACAAAGTAGTTCACATGGGTAAGCATGATTCCCTTCGGGTTGCCCGTCGTTCCGCTCGTATAACAGATATTGATGGTATCCCGCTCGTCAATCAAAGCCTCGACATCCTTGACCATGTCGGGGGATTGTTCCAAAAGCGTCCGACCGTCCAGCATCAAGGTATCCCAAGGCACATAGTCTACATCCTGCTTCCAATCGGCGCTGCAAATATGTTCTTCCAACCGCTCATCCTGTGCATCAAGATAGACGAACATGACCGGATGATCGAACAGGGATGACGCCTTGATTGCGTTGCCCAACGTATTCGAGGAAACCGCCAAGGCAACCGCCTCACTGTGGTTGATTCGGAAGGCGATTTCCTCCGGAGTCAACTTGATCGAAAGGGGAACACTGATCATCCTTGCCTTGATCGCACCAAGCTCACAGGTCACCCAGCTACTCTTCCCTTCGCTGAGAATGCCGATGGTCTGACCGGCTTTGAACCCATGATGCAGCAAATACGCCGCCACCTGGTCGGACTGTACATCGGTCTGTGCATAGGAGCAAGCTAGCCAGCCTGCCTCCGTCCTGGTATTCGTATATGCCCGGTCTCCATACTTGAGAGCTGCCTCGTGCAACATGGCAACAATGGTTCTTTGCATACTATCCTTCCCCGCCTTTTGTTTGTATCCTATACTTACACGTATACCCTACCTGTCAAGAAAACACAAGGATTTCGAGGTAGGGCTCTCACCGATTCAAAGGGTTTTGTCACTTAGGATCTATGGAAGGATGAAACAACCTCCGTATCCACGGCAAACTCATACATCAGGCCGTTGAACACCTTGGTGCATCGACCGATGACCGTTCCATCATCCAATACACAGACACCACGGCACCACAGGCTGGCCGACTGGCAGTCGATCCCCAACTGTTTGCAGATCTCCTCGTTCGGGTTGATCGCAGCAACCTTCCCATTGACGAAATGACACTTCTGACCGACTTGTTGGCTGACCAGTTCAAAGAAGGAACGCTCATCCTCCTCGTCAAGCATCGCGATTTCCGTACCGAAGCGGGGTGCGACATAGTAATCGGAAAGGACCGAAGGCTTGCCATCCACTGTATGCAGGCTCTTGAAATGCCAGAGATAGGAAGCACTTGGATCGTTGGACAGACCGATCTGATTTCTATCGGCATCGGAAGCTTCGACCTTTTCCTTCAGCAGAATCTTATAGATTCCTTTTGGCATCGTTTCCTGGACAGCCGAGGAAAGCTGGGGATATCCCAAACCCACCACCGATCGTTTGAACAGGACGAAAGACCCCCGGCCTCTCGTCCTGGTGATGTATCCTTGCTTGACCAAACCATCGAGGGCGCGCCTGATAGTGACCCGGGAAACCCCGTAGTGATCACACAATTCCATTTCCGTAGGAATACGAAACCCTTCAGGCCATTCCCCGAATATTATTTTCATCTGTAGTTGCGAGAATACGTTCTTGAATTTCAGAGCCATGCTCATTCCTCCATATTGTGCAAGATCAGGAGTCCAATCTATTGTTTTAGTATAATACAAATCAACAAAGACTTCAGTAAGGATTTTGTCCTAACAGAGAGAGTATATACATGCCAATAGGTTATGTAAACAATACTATAAGCTATTTATTTGAAATACTAATATTTTAATAGGCTTACAAAACAGAAACTTTGTCTTGTCAAGTAAATAGGCTTTGAGCATAGGAGGATAAGACAAATATCCTTTACTCTTCCTTTCTGCACCGTTTGTGAGTATACTTATTGATACAAAGTTTCAACAGGAGGATACAATGGCTTATTCGGAACCCTTTGATGCACTCGACGAAAAAACGAGGGATATCAGTAGAGCAATCACCAGCCTCAGGGAAGAGCTCGAAGCGATCGATTGGTACAACCAGCGGGTCAGCACCACCAAGGATGCAGAACTCAAGGGAATCATGGCACACAATCGTGATGAAGAGATTGAACATGCCGTTATGGCTCTTGAATGGCTCAGACGGAACATGGACAAATGGGATGAGGATCTGAAGACCTATCTTTTTACCGCCGGTTCCGTACTCGAAGTGGAAGCAAGCGGTTCTGGGGGAAAGAGCGCCGATACTCTGACGATCGGAGACTTGAAAACCTGACCAAAACCTTTGGTCCCAAGGAGGAACAGGTATGGATTTGTTTAAACGTGAACTCGCCCCGCTCTCCAAGCAGGCGTGGGCTGCTATAGAAGAAAGAACGAAAGAGGTGCTGCTCTCACGATTGAGCGCGCGCAGCGTCGTCAAGGTTGAAGGCCCGAAAGGCATTGCGTATGCTGCAGTCAACACAGGCCGGCTCAACCTGATCGACGATGGTGAGGTGAAGACGGGAGTCTATACATTGCAACCGCTTACCGAAGCCCGTATCCGGTTCTCCTTGAACAAATGGGAATTGGACAATCTGATCAGAGGAGCGAAGGACATCGACTTCGAGAATCTGGACAACGCAGTGGAAAAACTTGCACTTTTCGAAGAGAATGCCGTCTACAACGGCTATGCAAAGGCCTCGATCAAAGGGCTGAAGGAAACGTCGGCTCACAAGAGCTTTCTCTTCGGAACGGAAGCGAATGAAATTCTGACCTCGCTCACCGAGGGATTGCTCCTGCTGAAGAAACACTTCATCCACGGCCCCTATGCGTTGGTTGTCAGCAAGGACAATTTTCTGAAGCTGAACAAGGAGTACCAGGGAGTGCGCCTGATCGAACAGGTTGAACATCTGTTGGGATCGAAGGTGGTATTGGCGACCAGCCTCGAAGGAGCACTCATGATTCCCTTCAATTCAGAGCATCTGGAATTGACCATCGGCCAAGACTTCGCCTTGGGCTATGAAAGCCATGACTCAAAGGAAGTCACCCTCTTCATCACCGAATCCTTCACATTCAGAGTCATGGAACCCAAATCGGTCATCGTGTACCAATAAGCGGTGTTTGGGAGTGAATTTCTTAAGAGGTCGGCATCCAACCGACCTCTTTTTTCACAAAAAAAGACGTACTCCATCATCAAGTACGTCTTTCAGAGAGCGCCAGAAGGGAATCGAACCCTCGTCTCATGCTTGGGAAGCACGAGCACTAACCATTGTGCTACTAGCGCATCTGCCCTTGGATCATAGCAAAATTGGAAAAGGATGTAAATATCAATTCAGCAGAACAGTCGAGTCCCGATTTCCACCTCCCCTTTTGCCCGGTCGAACACCACCACCGAACCAAAGCCCGTACAACCATCGGCATTGAAG
>NZ_JBFWIJ010000062.1:0-3289 GCF_050256055.1 Sphaerochaeta sp.
TTCCACGACAAAGCCACGACCAAGGAAGACAAGGCAGTCCCGCCCACTGCCACAGCCTGCATCCAGGATGCGGGCTACTGGTTTGAGATGCGGAAGAAACATCTGATACTGCTTCACCATATCAACATCCTTGGTGGTGGAGAGAAACAGATCGGCATGATGCTCGTAGTAGTCAGGCATTGGGCAACCCTCCCAGGTCTTGGTAGTATTCTTGCAGATGTTGGTTGATGAGGGCAATCACTTCTTTGATCTCTTGGGATGAAAGGGCTTGGAAAAGAAGGGGGTTGAGGGCAATGAGACCCAAATCCTTCACGTACTGAACAAAGCGCTTGCGTTCGAACTTCTCAAATGGGTTGGCCAGCATGTTCCGCTTCAATGCGGGGGTGTCTGCAAGAAAACCGCGTGAATAGATGCAACCCGGCCTGTCTACGGGTAATCCAACATCCAACCTGTGGATGTAGAACGAGCGGTATGATTCCAACATGTCATCCAACCTTGCTTCTCCATGCTGGTTCATCAAGGAAAGCAAACCTTTCAGAAACACCATCTTGAAAGAGTATGTGTAGTTCTTTTCTCTCACAAACGACAGGAAATCCTCCTTCAAGGTCTCATCAGTGTGCAGTCCCAACTGCTTTGTTTCACGAATCTTGGCCAATGATTCCGGATGAAAGTAGTAAATGGTTCTCGATCCAAGACGAAGGGATAGATCTGAATGTACACTGCCCTTCTGCACCCAGGTTCGTAGTGTCTGAGTACCAATATACAACTCTCTTGCTGTCTGGTCCTCGTCCAGATAGCCCTCATAGGTTTGCTCAAAAGTGAAAATATCTATCGGTACCAACGCTCGGACAGTCTCACTGAGCCCAAGCACCTGAACGACATCCCCCTCTTGATATGCCTTGCTTATCAATCCGAAAGGTGTGTAGAAAGGCATGCCAAAAAGAGCATGGGCACACCATGGACGAGCCAAATAGCCGTATTGATCAACCACATCGATGACAAAGAGATCTTGCTTCTTGGTGGTCTTTCTCAGTCCTCTTCCCAGCTGCTGGACATACAGCACCTTGGAGATGGTGGGTCTTGCCATTACCAAAACTTCCACTTCAGGAACATCCCACCCCTCGGTAAGAAGATTGCAGCTGCAGAGGAACTGCAACGATCCAAAGCGAAACTCCTTGACAACCGCATCAATATCACATGTCTTGCCATCAACAGCCCGTGCGGACAACCCTGCTTCACCCAACAGGGCTGCCAACTGCTTTGTATGTTCAACATTGACGCAAAACACAAGCCCTTTCTGCCCATCGGTGAAGTATCGTTTCAAAACATCTGCAATCAGACGATTGCGTGAATCCACCACCAAGGTCCTCTCAAGGTCGGCGTTCAGGTAGTCTCTTCCATTGAACCGCACCTCACTGAGATTGAGGTTGGTCTCAATCCGATATGCCCTTACATTGGCTACTATGCCTTGATCGATGGCCTGCTTGAGGTCTAGGGGAGAGCGATAGGTACCGAACACCTCTTCCAATCTTTTTTGGTCCAAGCGTTGGGGTGTTGCCGTCAAGCCGATGAGAAAATCAGGTTCAAAGTATTGCAGGCTCCTTCGGATCACTGGGGCAACCGCATGGTGAGCCTCGTCGACGACAAGGTAGGAGAACGCCTTGGGATCCATAAGACTCGAGGCACGCCAAAGCAGATGATAGGTGCCAACAACAATTTGATCAGAAAGGTTGGTCCCAATGGAGATCGGCTCAAATTCAAACAACGCATGCATCCGATTCAGCCAGTCCATACATACACGATGTGTTGGGCCGACAATGAGCACTTTTGCTTGCGGATGCTCTGCGAGATAAAGAACCAAATCCTCCTCAACTATTCTGGATTTGCCGGTGGCAGTAGGCAGCACGGTAAGCAAAGCATGCGGTGCCGGCACACTCTCGCGCATCTTTCGGATCCCTTCAATTGTATCCACCTGATGCTCGTAAAGCTGATAGCTCCGATCCACCTTCAGACCAGCTGGACGAAACTGGTACTTCTCCCCGAAAAAGTGTCGTATCTGGTCATCAACCAACTGGGGGTGGCTGCAATCGAGGGTAGTGAATCGGTAGAGACGGATGCCCAAGAGGGAGCAGATGTTCTGTTTTTCCAATTGTTTTCGATAACGGTCTTTTCCAATTAATTGCGGGTGATGGTACGCAATCCCATTTTCCTCGACGGCCACTCTGCTGCCATCAATGTATTCAACAACGTAGTCCAATGAATAGGTCGAACCATGCAACGATGGAATGGGATACTCCCGAACAAGAAACATACGGGCATTCTTTCCATACACTTCACAAAATCGTTCCTCGAAAAAGTCTTCCAACAAGGATGAATCAGCAACAGAGAGCGATCGATCCTGAGTTGAAGTGTAGGTTGAGGGGAACTCAATCAACCGATCAATCCAGGAACCGGCCTCATTAGCCACATCCTCTGCAAGGAAGCGGTAAACAGGCAACCCTTGAGATACAACAGTGTTTTGGAAGGTGGTATACAAACGATATTCAAATAGCTCTTGGGTGACAGAACCATAGCCAAAATAGTCGACGATAAGATGACATGTAGGAAGCGCATACCAAATTGAGTAATTTCCCTCATCATACCAGAGTGTTCTCAGCTTCTGGGCCGAATGGGCTGCAATACATCCATTGTCTGCTTCTGTCATAGTTGCATCCTAGCTTTCTCTTATGCCAGGAGCAAGGAAAATTCACCAAACATTCTTACACAAAACTGCCCGCCTTCCTAAGAAAGCGGGCAGCAGATAGCAAATGACTCAGGTACTACAGCAAGGAAGCAGCAGCTTCGTAGACCTTGTCTGAGGTGATGCCGAAATACTCGTAGAGCTTTTCGGCAGGACCGCTCTCACCGAAGCTCCTCATACCGACGATCTTGCCTTCCAGACCAGTATACTTGAACCAATAGTCAGCCCAGGCAGCCTCAACGGCAACCCTGGCCTTCACTGATGCAGGGAGCACCGCTTCCTTGTAGGCGGCATCCTGTTGTTCGAAGACCTCAGGAGAGGGCATGGAAACAACACGCACAGCCTTGCCTTCCGAAGCAAGTTTCTTTGCAGCATCGAGTGCCAAGGAGACCTCACTGCCGGTTCCGATCAGGATGACCTCAGGCTTTGCACCCGATTCATACAGGGTATAGGCACCCTTGGAAATCAGGGAAAGCTGCTCATCGGTTCGTGCCTGGGGAGCAAGGTTCTGGCGGCTGAGCAACAAAGCGGTAGGTCCGTTGGAGCGCT
>NZ_JBFWIJ010000063.1:0-3203 GCF_050256055.1 Sphaerochaeta sp.
ACCTACGATGCAGCGATGCCGGGTGCAACAGCCCCGACGAGGACCGGCTACACGTTCGGTGGCTACTATGACCAGACCAATGGAGGTGGTACACAGTACTACACCGCTACGATGACAAGTGCCCGAAGCTGGAACAAGGCTGATAATGCGCCGATACTGTATGCAAAGTGGACCATCGACACTTACCTGGTGAGTTATGATGCCAACAGTGCCTCCTCGGGATCGGTACCGGCTGCCCAGACCAAGACCTATGGCAGCAACCTCACCCTTGCATCAAACACAGGCTCCCTGGCAAAGACAGGCTACACCTTCGCAGGATGGAACACTGCAGCCAACGGGAGCGGAACCGACTATGCAGCAGGGGCGACCTACAGCACCAATGCTGCGCTGACCCTGTATGCGAAGTGGATTGCGACATGGGTAGTTGGAGGCTTGGGTCCTTCTGGTGGATACATTTTCCATGACAAGGGCAGCTACAGTGATGGTTGGCGATATCTGGAGGCCGCTCCGTCAGACATCGCGGTGGGAGCCGCTCTCTTCGGATATTACCGAGAAACTTCAACAGGGGCAAATCTTGGGACAGGTGCTACGGGTACAGCAATAGGAACGGGCAAGACGAATACTGCTAACTTAGTGAGTAAGATGGGGGAAACGGCATATATTTCCTCATCTTCAACCACGACATCAGCAGACTATGCTGCTAATCTTGCCACCAAGCACATAGTCGAGAATGGCGGAGTGGAATATAAGGATTGGTTTTTACCATCGAAAGATGAGCTGTATGCGATGTTCGTAAACCTAGTAAAAGATAGGGAGTTTCCCCTTGGGAATTTTCTTTACGGCACCTACAATGAATATTGGAGTTCCTCTGAAGATATTTCTTATGATCCATCTGGTTATGCAATCGCCCAAACGTTCAGCGCTGTTTCTACCCCTGGGTTGCCAAGTTCCAATGCAGGGGATCAGTATTACTACAGTCGACGCATTTCAATCAGGGTCAGGCCTGTGCGGGCTTTCTGATGAGCCGTTCTCCCCACAAGGATTGACTTACTCCCAAAATAGAGTATTCTATGGGAGAAAAGTAAATCAGGTGGGAGAAAGATGCGCGAATTCGATTACTGCAAATTGAGGGAAAGTTCCTGGAATGCCGAGATCCTCTCGTTCGTCGCACAGATACGCGAACACAAGGGCAGACAGGATCTGTATCTTATGCAGAAGCCGGTCGAACTGAAGCGCCTGGTCGAGATTGCGAAGATACAAAGCACCGACAGCTCGAACAGGATCGAAGGCATCGGGACATCGAACGCCCGGATGAAGCAACTGGTGGAGGAGCGGACTGCACCCCGGAATCGTGATGAACAGGAGATAGTTGGCTACCGTGATGTGCTGAACACGATCCACGACAGCTACGATCATATCCCGCTCAAGAGTGATATTATCCTGCAGTTGCACCGGGATCTGCTTTCCTATACCGACAAGACGTTCGGAGGAAAGTTCAAGAACACCCAGAACTACATCAACGAGACCCATGCGGACGGCAGTTCCTTCACCCGGTTCACTCCGCTCGAACCATTCGAGACGCCGGAGGCAGTGGATGCAATCTGCACAAGCTATCGGGATGCGCTTGCCAAGCAAGTGGTGGATCCACTGATCCTTGTTCCCATATACATCTGCGATTTCCTGTGCATCCATCCGTTCAATGACGGCAACGGACGCATCAGCCGACTGCTTACCACGCTGTTGCTGTACCAAAGCGGCTTCATGGTGGGCAAGTACATCAGCATCGAGCAGAAGATCGAGAGAACGAAGGATACTTACTACGACGTATTGGGAAAGGTCTCCAGCGGATGGCAAGAGGGAAAGAACGATTACACTTCCTTCATCAAGTACTTTCTCGGGATTGTCCTGAGCTGCTATCGGGACCTCGAAGAAAGGCTGGGTTCGGTGGATCGCAAGAGCACCCCTTATGAAATCGTGCGCTCAGCTGTGGACAACACTTTAGGAGTGTTCACCAAGGCACAGATACTTGAGCTCTGCCCGAGCATCGGAAGCTCATCGGTGGAGGCTGCGCTTAAGCGCCTCAAGGAAGAGGGATACATCCTCCGCCAAGGCAGTGGCAGAAACACCGCCTACGTACGAAATCCTGATCCTGCATAATCTCCCACGGATACGATTGCATGGGAGATTATTTAATCTCGTGGGAGAGTCCATTAAGCTCATAGAACCTTAACTACCATCGGTACCAGGAACAAAATCCATATCCTCCATAGGAATGATAAAAGGGTTCCTCCAGGGCATGAATTCCTGAAATAGGGTACCTGGAAGCTAATCCAAAAATTCCTCTTCTTTGTATGCAACCATAGGTACCAACCTTTGCTATTCGTACGTTTTGGTAGACACTTTTCGATGGACAGGAGCTCGATTTGGAGACACTTTTTCAGTGACTGTGACCATTTTGGTTTACAGCTCTTCAGATTTATAGTCCGCTTCATTCAGCTTGTTTTGCATAAGAAGAAAACCAGGTGCAACCCAAAAACCAGTAGGGAAGATTTGGTTTCATGGCAACAGGGAGGAGGTTGCACCTGGTAACAACGTACTTTTTTTAAAACAAATTACCCTCCAACATGGATAGATACCCTTCCTCACCAAAGATGAGATGATCCAGGATCTTGATGCCCAGTATATCACCGGCTTGCTTGAGCCTTCGTGTCACATCCTTGTCCTCGATGCTGGGATCCAGATTGCCACTGGGATGATTGTGGGCGACGATAATGGCTGTTGCCCGCTCCTTCACCGCTTCGGTGAAAACCTCCCTCTATGCGTAGCTAGAAAGACAATAAGTAGTTTACAGAAAAAGAAATACTAGCTATACACAGCAAGTTTAATTGATTCAAACAAGTAAACATATGTTAATTTGAAAATTACTTTTAGTCACCCTTATTAGATCAGCTCTTCAACCTTGTTTTCATTCTGCTTCATGCTTGAGAATAACATGGAAATATTGCCAGCAGGGAATCATCTTCCACGACTCTGAAAATGATACCAGCATTCTTCAATAACTTGCACTTAACTTTTATGTTCCCATCCTACCCATAGGTCTTATTGCCCGTATTTGTAAAGCTGCTGCATTGCGGAATTTTTCGTGTATAACAAGAATCATGCATCCATGGGACCGGATTGCTTGAGTAATCGGATGTCTTTTG
>NZ_JBFWIJ010000064.1:0-3188 GCF_050256055.1 Sphaerochaeta sp.
TATCTTCCATTTCCATTCACTCCTTCTTGCATTTCATGTATCTCGACGCTCCTGACCGTCTTGCCCGGTGTGAGTACGAGCACTTCGCTGTACTGGCCGAACAGGAATCGCAGCAGCCTTGCGGGTAGCTTTCGTCCACGGCTACCCAGTACCCCCTGGGTTCCTTCCCCGCCTTGGGCCACATTGATCTGGACCCTGTGTTGAAGTTTCATTGTGTTTCTCCATCGCTGTACGGGGTGTTTCCCCGGAGGCTGTTTCGGTGTGGCATCACCCCGTGTGTACATCCTCTGCCTAATACCTGAAATCCGTACCCCAAGGAGAAAACGGGGACTATGCATCCCCGAACTCCTCCGCATAGAGAGCCCTGATGCGATCGAACATCTTTCTGCGGCGGCTACGGATCGCATTGTCCGTGGTCCTTTCCTCCCGGGCGATATCGACAAGCTGTCGGCCTTCGCAGAGCTTCCAGAAAAGTTCCTGTTGGGCAGGGATCAATTGGGGAATGATCGCGTGTACCTGATCCCTGATCGAGGGAGATAACTCCTCCTGGAAGAGGACCTCCTCTGGAGCTTGAGAATTATCCACAAGGTGCTCGACGGGATCCGTAGGATGAGCTACCGGATTGGTATCGTGGAGTGTCTTTGAGAATTTGAACTTTGCATCCTGCAGTTCATCTTCATACCGGTCGTTTAGTTTCTCAGCATGGTATGAGTCTCGGAGAACGGTGATGATCTCCTCTGTGATTCCATCCTTACCTGGGGTAAGTCGGTACGGTTTTCCGTCGATGTAATAGAAGAATTCTGTCCTGGCGTCCTTTGCCATGTGTGCCTCCCGCCTGAGACGGAGGGCGAGGCCATGACACCATTCGAAGTCGTGATGATCAGATTGCAAGCCTGAGGGCACAACGAGACCAGGAGACCCGAAACAGCCCGCCAACACTCTCGGTGTGACAGGCTGCTGCATCAGGATTCCTCGCCCTAAACGTTGTCAGGCTCGAATCGATTTTAGTGTTGATTCGAAGCAACAGATATCTCAAAAAAATGCAGCCCGAAGGCTCTGGAGATATAATGTTGCATCGAATCAACAGAGTGAAGGTACAATAATTGTTGCTTCGAGTCAACACAAAGTGAGAAGATTTGAAATAATGTTGACTAGAATCAACATATTTGGTAGTATCTACCTGTAGCGGAACGTTTTGACCGCTATCGAAAGTAAATAACGAGAGAAAAGGGGATGGATATGAGCGAAAGCGAACTCACATTGGGAAAAGTCATTCAGGAAAAACGTGAAAAGCTTGATATGACCCAACGGGAACTTGCCCGAGTTATACACCTCAATCATGCCACCATCTCACGCATCGAGAACAATCCAGATATCGTGGCGGATCCAAGTACCCTGAAAGCTATTGCGCAGGCGCTGCACATTGACTACAATTACCTTCTAAGTTTGAACAAGACGATAGATGATGACAAGGATATCAGGATTATTGCGCGTGCGTCGAAGTCCATGTCCGAAGACGATAGGGAGCGGATGATGGAAATCCTACGAAACAATTTTGCTACAGCCTTCCAGGATGTTGATAGCGACGGAGTCATCGAGCCCCAGGCCTCTGATGACTTTTGATGCGACTGTATCCAGATTACCAACAACCCATTATTGAAGCCTTGATCGTACTTGAGGACTCCGGCATAGACCGGTTTCCAGTGAGTCTGCATTCTATCCAGCAACAATTTCATAATTTATTTGAGTTTTGTTCCTATGGCCGACTGATGGAACAATCAGGAATATCCCAGAAGGACTGCTTCAAGTTTTTCGGATCAGAGGATGGTGCTGCTGTTATGGATGAGAGATGTGGCAAATACATCGTCTACTACAACGAAGAGAAGAAGAAGCAACGCATTCGGTTTACCATTGCACATGAGATCGGACACATCTTTCTCGGCCACCATGAAGAATATGGCAAACCCATCCTGGAGAGGGGAGGAGTTGGACAAGAACTCTATAAGCGCTTAGAGAACGAAGCGAATTGCTTTGCCAGAAACCTTCTTTGTCCCGCCTACCATGCCGAACGGCTCTTGGATAGTCACGGCATTTCCAGGGTTGCTGACGGGAGCGAAGGTTGGGTTGCCATCCAAAAGACTCCGGTTACCTCGAACTTAAAGGCCCGCTTCAGTGCGGAATCCTTGATCGAGAAAGCGTTCGACATTTCATCCCCCGCTGCTAAAACTAGAATTGGGTTGCTGCAGGCAGATATCAACAAGTACAGCACATCCAAGATAGATTGGGAATCGACAAAACATATCAAGCATGCTGCAACTTGGTACTGTTCCTATTGTGGATGGGTACGGCTACCGGGGGCTTCCCATTGCTTCGAGTGTGGCAGAAAGCAATTTACGTTCAAGATTAATGATTCGGGATTCAGCTACAGGGATCTTGGTGTAAATTCTCACACACAATTTTCCCCATGTCCTGCCTGTGGAAATAAGATTTTCTCAGAAGACGCCGGATACTGCAGGATATGCGGTACTCCGTTAACAAATCCATGTACACATGATCCGTCGCATCTCAATCATCCTGAGGCGAAACATTGCTACGCATGTGGAAAACCTACCACATTCAAAGATAGCAAATACCATAAACATATAAAACAAAGCTTAGAAAAATATACTGAAGGAGACTTCTCGATGATATACAAGTCCGAGATTAAATACGATCGAAATACAAACAGAGTCAAGGAGTGCCCACGGTGCCTGAACGAAGAATTCAGTGCTGATGCCACCTATTGTCGGATTTGTGGGTTGCCATTGGTGAACAGTTGCATACCTGGTCAATGGGAAGATGATTTTGGGAATAGCTATCCCCGAGACCATCATGAAAACTTACCTGACTCAAGGTTCTGTGAACAGTGCGGAGAGCCAACGGTGTATTTCCAGAACAAGCTCCTTAAGACGTATAGAGAGATCCTGGGATTACCAGAGGCGGAAGATGAGGGGAATGAATTTGATCCCGACATACCGTTCTGAGGTTTCGGAGATGTCGGAACTGGGATACTCTCATCAGCAAAGCTGATCCCTTCCTTATATTTCCTTGGTATTTGTTGCTCAGGTAATTGTTGAACCGTTTCCAATCCGCTTCGTTCGCAGCCAGATTCCTGACGGTCCTCAGTACAGCCTACTGGATGGTCCGTG
>NZ_JBFWIJ010000065.1:0-3034 GCF_050256055.1 Sphaerochaeta sp.
CTGGCCAATATTCCTGATATGCAACGCAGGTTCGGGACTCCCGTAGGGCTTTCGGA
Source organism: Sphaerochaeta sp. (assembly GCF_050256055.1). Classification (NCBI taxonomy): domain Bacteria; kingdom Pseudomonadati; phylum Spirochaetota; class Spirochaetia; order Spirochaetales; family Sphaerochaetaceae; genus Sphaerochaeta; species Sphaerochaeta sp. Next base: position 57 of record NZ_JBFWIJ010000065.1, read on the forward strand.
TCACAGCATGGGAAGTCTGGGTGCAGTGGTAGGGGTGGCCTTGGGAGCTTGTGTAATCGAGAAGCATGTTTGTCTCCCTGGTGTAGAAAGTGCTGATAGTAAATTCAGTATGCCACTGAAAGAATTTGCACAGATGGTAAAAGATGTTCGTAATGCAGGGCTTATTGCAAGGGGGCCGGATTATTCCCTGACCGAGGGTGAGAAAGCCTCGAAGATTTTCCGCAGGAGCCTGTTTGCGGTAAGGGATATCAAGAAGGGTGAAACATTCACCAGCGATAACATCCGTAGCATCAGGCCATCCTATGGGATCAAACCCAAACTATTAGCACGGATTATCGGAAAGGCCGCATTGCGCGACATTTCTTTTGGAGAACCACTTTTGGATGAAGATGCAAAATATTAATACAGAGAGGCTGGTTCTTAGGGAAATAAAGGAGTCGGATGCCCAGCAGTTGGTGAAATGGCGTTCGGATCCTGAAGTATATAAATACTTCATTATACCAAGAACGTTAACTGTCGAGGAACATTTGAATTGGTATCGCAATTCGTATGTTTCAGATGCCAATCGCATTGATTTGATTGCCTTGGAGCGTTTTAAGCAAAATCCCGTGGGGGTTTTCGGAATCAAGAAGAAGGTTGGAGGGACCTGCGTTGAAATCAGTTATCTGGTGGACCCGCAATACCAGTCCCGGGGATATGCACGGGAAGCCATGATTGCCCTCATGTTTTTTGCAAAAGAGAAGTGGGGTTGTGAAACAGCAATGGCAGAGATACATAAAAATAATATTTCTTCAATTGAATTTGCAAAACGGTTAGGTTTCTCTGAAATAAAGATAGAATCAGACTTTGTGGTAATGAACAAGAAATTGTAACCGCTCCGTATTTTGATCAGAAAACTATCGGTACCCCTTAGCTTGTAGACAGCATCGCAATTTTCGGCATTTCCAGCATTCCAATTTTCCGGATTGGAAAAGACATGGTTTTCCCGCCTTTTGGAAAAAGGTACTTTCAAAACGTAAGTGAATTTGTAGACAGCATCACAATTTTCGGCATTTCCAGCATTCCAATTTTCCGGATTGGAAAAGACATGGTTTTCCCGCCTTTTAGGAAAAGGTACTTTCAAAACGTAATTGAATTTTCGGGGTTGGTGGTTACCGGGTAGCCTCGGACGTTGAGGAAGCGTTTTCTTCCTCCTCAGTTCTGGGACCCTTCTCGTCGATGGACAGCAAAGTCCCGCGACCGTAGAGGATGTTGATGATCTGCAGCACCTTGAAGTCGTCACCGATCAAATGGCGCGGCCAATCCTCAAGATGATGATGAGTAGTGACAAATGTGGCGCGGATCTTCTTTTTGGTCTTCGGACTGAGATGATCGTCGATCCTGGTCCTGAGCAATACATAGAGGCTGTCAAGCAGATCGGCATCATGGATGTTCATGCAGGCGAAATCGTCGATGATCAGACACTCCACCTTGGTGAGTATCCGATACAGTGTGTTGCTGGAGGGAAGCCTCCCATGGGTCTGCAAAACCTCCATCAGATGATGGAAATCGATAAAGCGCGCCGATTTTCCCTCCCTGCACAATCGGTCACCCAATCCGATGGCGACCTTCTCCTTGCCGCAATCGGGAGGACCGTAAAGAACGAGATTCGGTTTTCTGCTCCTGTCAGTGAGACAATCGAGTGTCATGAACCTATCATACACCTCCTTGTCGGTCTTTGACAGACAGGAGTTGTCGAAATCAGCGAGGGTGGGATGATCGGGATACCCGGGTAGGAACGCCTCCTCCAGAAGCTTGTTGACGTTGTCGTTTTCCTTGGCAGCAATCGCATCGATAATTGATTCTGCAATCTCCTCCCGGAGGTCAGGATGCGATTCAAAGAGGTTTGCAAGAATGCCTCCAAGATAGCGGTTGTTGAATGAGGCGATATCCTGCAGCACCTGCTTGGTGAACTGGTCACGCATAGATCAGCTTCCAGTCAACTGAGATCTTCTGCGGCAGATTGCCACCAAGCCATCGGGAGATGTTGGAATGGATCGGTTTGGATCGTTTCTGCCTGAGCTTTCCTGAATGCCTACTGTGGCAATACTGATGCCGAACATGAACGGGCAAGTCACGCTTACCCAGGATGACCAGCTTGCCGTCGAAGTAGCCGAAGATGGTATCCTCAAGGTCGATTATCTTCCCCTCGATACCGGCAAAGCGCATATCGACATTGAAGACCCGGCCACGAAAGGCAACGCACCCATCCTTGGAGACCTTGGCTGTGGTATCCTCCAGATAGGGAATCTGGGGAAGCGGATTCAGGTTCTCTGAACAAAGGCGATCGTACGGAATTTCCATGGTGGTCATGTGCTCCTGATGATTGACCTCATCACACCACTGCATGGCCTGCTCATTCAGATCGATCAGCGAGTGTCCTGTCTTCTTGGGGAGCATGGGCATGAAGCCTTCTTTAAAATATTTCACGACTCGCTCGACTTTGCCTTTTTGTTGCGGTCTCCTTATCCTGCAAAGAGTTATGTCAAATCCGACATGGTCCGCGAAGGCGGTGAACTCGGGAATCAGCATCCGTTCGAGCGAGTTGCCACCCTTCGTGGTAAGACAGCGGTTCACGATCTGGGGCATGTTGTCAAAGAGCACTTCCTTGGTGCTGCCACCGTAATACGTGAAGGCGTTCTCGATGCATCTGATCAAGGTCATCGTGGTCATCTCGGTTACAAATTCGACATATCGCATCCGTGAGTAGCCGAGGATCATGAAGAAGGCGTAGATGGGGCGTTCAATACCATCGATGGTTGCAGAGAACCCTTTGAACGAAGCCCAGTCGGCCTGAGCTTGTTGTCCGGGGGATGTTTCATACCGGATGGCTGCCATGTCCAGATCGTATTTGATCTTCCTTACCGCCTTGGTGACCGTCGACAATGACAGACAGGCACCGAGTCTGATGAGAAGCTGGAATATGGATGTGGCTTGCA
>NZ_JBFWIJ010000066.1:0-2828 GCF_050256055.1 Sphaerochaeta sp.
AGATGACCACTACGATTTTAACAAGGAGGAGTTCACCCTCACCGGGCGAAAGACTGGAAAGGTCTACCGCATGGGGGATGCGGTTACCATCAAGATCAAGAGTGTATCCAAAGAGGAGAAACGGGCGGATTTTTTGCTTGTATGACTTCAAGCAGCATCACGGGAACGATTCCTGTGATGTTGTTTTCAGCTCAACAACATCCAGATATCATCATCTGCTTAGTATGGACTGCATATACTCCTTTCATATTGCAGGATTTAACTGATGCACGGTATGGCTTGGATAACTCGAACCAAAATGAGAAGATACCAACTACACGATTGTCAGTATCAGGAAGGGAAAAACTGTCTTCCTGACGCAATGATGAAAAAACCGTGAATGCATGGAGATGAGGAAAGAGTGATGTTGCAGACAAAAAGATCCGCTCTTCGCCCTTGGACGGAGACGGATGCCGAGAGTTTATATGCATATGCCAAGGATCCTGCTATTGGCCCGATTGCAGGATGGCCTGCCCATACAAGTGCAGAAGAGAGCCTGGATGCCATTAGAAATGTGCTTACCGGAGCAGAATGCTATGCAATCTGTGAAAAAGACAATGATAGAGCAATTGGAGCCATAGAACTCAAACTGAATGGACATACCGATATGACTGAGCGTGATGATGAGTGTGAGCTGGGATATTGGATCGGCAAACCCTTTTGGGGAAGGGGATATATACCTGAAGCTGCAACAGAACTGATTCGCCATGGGTTTGAAGACCTGGGAATGACCACAATATGGTGTGGGTATTACGATGGAAACACCCAATCCAAGAGGGTTCAGGAGAAACTTGGTTTTATCTACCATCACACCTGTAAGGAGGTACCGGTACCCCTCATGAATGAGACAAGGATTGGTCATACAAACGTTATGACCAAGGAACAGTGGTCCAGAAAGCAAAAGAGCTGAGGTTTCAACCCAAGCGAAAGACCAAAGAGGGAGAAGGTTCATGCAGTACTACCATGTTGATGTTTTTTCAAAAGGACCGCTGACAGGAAATGGACTGACCGTTTTGATTTGCAACCGATTTCCTGATAGTGAAACCATGCTTCTGATTACCCGGGAAATGAAGCAGTATGAGACGATTTTCCTTAAAAGACTCCGGGACGACGAATATAGGGCAAGAATTTTCACGAAGGATGAGGAACTGGATTTTGCAGGGCACCCAATCCTTGGTGCAGCTGCGGTAGTACATATGCTGCACAATGGGAAAGGGACGGAAGCAATCCAGTTCCATCTGAATGGTAAGGAGGTAAAGGTCACCAGCGTTGCAGTCGACCAACGAAAGGAGTATCTCTGCAGCATGAACCAAGGGGCAGCAGAGACCATCGGACACATACCCACGGAAGACTATCCCCTGTTGATCGAACCGCTTGGACTTACCATGGACGATCTTGCTGCAGCGTATCCTCTTCAGGTCATGACAACCGGCTTATCGTACCTGCTCGTGCCCATTCACAGCGGAATTGAGAGAACCGGCATGTTTGCCAAGGATTATGAACCACTGCTTGACTCCTACGGTGCAAAGTTTGCCTATGTGTTTGATATTGATGCAAAAGAAGGCAGAACATTCGATTTTGATGGTTTGGAAGACGTTGCCACCGGCAGCGCAGCTGGACCAGTTGGAGCATACCTCTGTGCACATGGCGTATGCAAGGCAGGTGAAGAGATCATCATTCATCAAGGACGTTTTCTTGACCGACCTAGTGAACTGCATGTTCTACAAGAAAAAGGTACAGGCTGTATCATGGTCAGTGGAAATGTATCCATCATTGCTGAGGGAACGTTTTATATTGAGGGTTAGGTAGGCCAAAAAGAAGGCTCCATCCATCCAGATCGATGAGATAATTCTCACTTCCTTGATAACCAGAAATGCAGTTTTTCACATGCCAATGACCCACTCTATTGGAGAATCCTCCTGATGATTCCTGTTTGCCAGGAATGAGGGAGAATATTCAAAAGCCTGAGCAATGGATTTCGGTTGATATTATACACAAACCGTGGGCGTTTGTCATGAAGGACCCGCAATGCCAGGCTTGCAATTGCTAGCGGTAGTACCGCATGCGATTCCACTCGGTCAACGATGCAACGGAATCGAGACGCATTGCAGGAATATCGTTCGGTTTTTTCGCAGAAGGAATCCAATCGGTCTGTGGAGCTCCCTGAGATTCCTGTCCGTACTGCTCCATGGCGTATTACTGATACACGGTACCCGAGCAGCTGGAGTTCCATACGAAGCGCATAGGCATAGCTCTCGAGCGCTGTTTTTGTAATCCCGTACATTCCGGTAAACGGAAGTGGGTCCAAAGGTGCCAATTCGCTGGTTGTGATGACAAGCCTTCCCTTATGGTCCTATAGGGATAAAAAAAGGCGGTTGATGCGATACACACCAAAGAGATTGCTATCGAAAATTCGGACAAACTCATCCTCGGGGATCTCCACCAAGGAGTTCAGGTCATACACTCCTGTAAAGTGGAGAATTGCTGTAAGAGATTCGGCCTCTTCCTTGATACACTTGAAAGCAGCTCCAACGGGGAGCTGTCTGTTATGTCGGCTCTCAGGAACCGGAAGGAGAACAATCCATCGTGTTCTTGGCGGGGCAGACCGTACACGGTGTATCCGGAAGCTACCAATTTCTGGCAAGTTGTAAATCCCATACCTCCACTTGCCCCGGTAACGAGATTGTTCATACTCATCTGCCTTACCTTTTTCTACCTATCTCTTCCAGCATCGGTGGCGATCTACCTATAGAACGAATCAGTGTATATCCAAAGTCGAAACAGAATTA
>NZ_JBFWIJ010000067.1:0-2558 GCF_050256055.1 Sphaerochaeta sp.
CGATGTACTTTGCTTCAACCGTGATCAATGGATGCGTTGCATTGAAATCCCCAACAATTTCATCCACCAACGGCCAATACTGCTGTTCAAGAGCATGCCACCATTCAATGGTGATAGGTTTGCTAATGTCAATGACTTTTTTAGGTCGTTCGGTAATGACTACTTGAGTCTTTCCGGTAATGACCCTTTTAGAAGGTGGAGTAACCACTGTTTTCAGTAGTACGGTAATGACTTTTTTCACCAGTACGGTAAGCACTTTTTAAGGCTCCGACTCAGAAGTCAGCCAGCTTTTTTTCCTCCTTGAATTCCGGGTGTTTTATACGATATGACTCTCCTCTGAGAGAAAAACATCTTGAATGATGCAACAATCTGTCCAGCAGCGCCGCTGTGAGTACAGGATCACCGAGAACTTCAGCCCATTCCGTTACGTCCTTATTCGAAGTGATGATGAGAGAAGAACGTTCATACAAGTCGCTCACGAATGAGAAGAAGGTGTTTGCCTGCTCGCGAGTGATCGAGACATACCCGATTTCGTCGATGATGACCAACTGTGCCTTCCTGAGCCGCCTGATTCGGAATGCTGCCTGCCGCTGCCTTCTTGCATTGTCCAGGAGATCGATAAGGTCGCCCATCCTCTCATAACAAACGCTGTATCCGGCATTGATGGCCTCGAGCCCCAAACCAAGAGCCAGCATGGTCTTCCCAAGTCCTGGAGGTCCAAAAAATAGGACGTTGCTTGCCGCATCGATCCAATTGAGTTCTTTCAGCTGGAGAATCTGGGTGGGGGTTATTCCCCCATCCAGTTCCGATGTATCAAACTCATCAATTGAACGAACATTCGGAGGAAAGTGGGCACCGGCGTAATTGCGCTTCCTCTTCTTCTCATTGCGTGCATTCAGCTCAGCTTCCAGCACCGTAAGAAGGAATTGCCGCGGCGTGAGATTCTCCTTTTCTGCCTCGTTGATGAGGTCCGGAAGCAGCACCGAAGCCTGTTTCAATCCGAAAGAGATGAGCAATCGTTGCACATAGGGGGTTTTGGGGTTTCTCATCATCGCTGGCCCCCTTCGTGTTCAGCACTCAACTCTCGGAAAGCCTTTGCATAGGATTCCAAACCGCGCTGTTGGACTTTCACACCGGAAAGGGGCTTTGCCCCCAACGGGTCCAGCGGAAAATCGCTGGGATGCATTTCTTTCTCCAGCAAGGTGAAGATGGTCTCAAATCCGGCAATACTGTAGGCACACTGATTGCAACAGGCTGCAAACACCTGTTCCAGGAATTCTCTGTCGATGGGTTTCCTGCTTTCCAAGAACCGTTCGATTGCCTTCAACTGATCATACCGGTACCGGACATGCTCCTTGCATACCCCGTTGATGAAATGGTCCAGGCTCTTGCTGAAGTATTTGACCCGAAGTGCTGTGGCGACCGCTTTCCATGCATCGGAGGGTTCCCTCTTCAGCTCGGGAGCCTTTACCGTGATGCCCTTGCGCTTGTCTATCTCATGCTGGATGATCTTGTCGCCCGTTTTGATGTCATAGATGTGGATTACATCATTGATGACCTTGTATTTGACGAAGGAGAAGCAATAGGTTCTGGGAACCGGGTATCGGTTCGCCTTGTAGCGGACGTACGGCATGTCCTTAACTTCATAGATGATGAAATCGTTCTCCACCATTGCATACAGCGAAGGCACCAATGGTTGGAGGAACTGTTGCTCCACCTTCAGCTGCTCAACAGGAATTTGATATGTACCCCGTTCGATGCGGACATTCTTGCGGTTCTGCCAAGCGGCAATCCCGGTCCTTGCTTCCTGCAGCGTATGCAATTTGCGTGCACTGAAGTAGTTCTGCTTTACGAATTGGACAGATTTTTCGATTCCTCCTTTGGATTCAGGATCCGCTTTCCTGCAAACAAATAAGCTTAGGTTCTGCTCCTTGAGAAAGGCCGAGAATGTCTGGGTCTCGATGATCTCGCCGTACTTCTCCTCATAGATGAAAACGGTGTCTTGGTCGATTACCAATACCTCCACGCGCCCGCCGATGCGCTTGAAGCAGAGGTAGAGGCCGCGGCACGCTTCTGCGGAATTGAACTTGTGGTCTTGCACCACCACAAACAAGAACTTGCTGAAGCGGAGAAGCATGCACATGAAATGGATGGTTATCCCATCCTCGATCTTCTGCTCACCGAAATCTACGATTAGTTGCTTGCCAGGAGGAATGCCGTCCACAAACTCATAGATTCGTCCCTTGTTCTCAGACTTCGGCACCTGACCGGTGCCGCGCAACCAGCGAACATAATTGCGCAGTGTCTGCTCATTGCCCGGAAGTTGGATGACCATCCTTGTATCTACGTATAGCTCTTCCAGCACGTCGTAGATGCTGCTTATCTTCAGGTCCGGGGAGTTCCTTTGCAGAATTTCTATGATGGTTGCCCGTTACGGCTCTGTATCGAACACCCTCTCTTTTGCAAAAGGAGATTCTTGACTGGACTCTGTCTCGTCCATGTCATAATATTTGGCCACAGTCGGCCAAGACGGGGGAGTCTCGTTGTCTTCGATGAAT